>CANMZR010000105.1 GCA_947502375.1 Polyangiaceae bacterium | reverse complement strand
TCGGCGCGACCGATGCCTGGCGCACGACCTCGGGCGGCATCCCAGTTGACGGCAGCGGCGTGACGGTGTGCGACGTGGATAGCGGCATCGACCCGTTCCATCCGAGTTTTTTTCGCGCCGATGGGGGCTACTTCGCGTGGATCGACGTCAACCAGAACGAGAGCTTTGAGCCGGGCACCGACCTCATCGACGTTGGAAAGGGCGTCAAGGTCCCGCTCGCGCTCAAGGAAGGGATCATCAGCTATTTCTGGGACCCCGAGCCGCTGCTCGGCTCGGAGGAGCCGCAGTACGATCCCGCTATCGACTGGCTCTATGCCGATCTCAACAGCAACGGTAGCCGTGACCAGGGCCCGAGCGGCGGCTTCAGCGACGCCAGCCCCAGCTTTGGGGAGCCGCTTTTGGTCGCCGACGACGTCAATGGCGACGGCAAGCTCCAGCCGCAGGAAAAGCTCGTCGCGCTGAAGAGTTCGAAGATCGCCCAGGTGTTCGCGGGCGGTGAAAAGTACGTTCGCGGCCAGAACCTGATTGCGGCGCCGCGTGCCGCCGGCATTCTCCACGGCACGGGTGTTGGCAGCGTGATCGTCGGAGGCCAGCGCGGGCTCACCCGCTTCGTCGGCATCGCGAGCGGCGCCGACCTCGTCATGGTGACCAGGGATGCCCAAAGCGAGTTCGCGGCACAGACGACGCTATGTGTCGAATCGGGTGCGCGCGTGATTGTGCACGAGTACGGCGGCTGGGTCGGCGAGTTCATGGACGGCTCGGGCCCGGTCGAAGCGCTGATCGATTCCACCAGCGACAAGGCGGTGCACACCACCGCTGCGGGCAATCTCGGCGGCTCGAACAAGGGCTACTCGATGCACCTCGGGGCGGGAAACGTGACCGACATCCCGATCTCGGTGGACCAGCAAAGTGGCTATGCCCCGTTCGGGATGATGCTCGCTTCCCTGCTCTGGCGCGAGCCGACACGCAAGCTCATCGTGACCCTCGAAGATCCCAACGGCGTGATCAGACCAATGGCGTCGACCGCCGGCGAAATGACGGAAGCCGCGTGGGGCGGCGGCCTCACCTACTACACCGAGCGCGCAGACTCGATCCGCGGAACGGCGAGGCTCGACGTGTATGTGTACGATCCGGACGGCAAGGCCGAGCTCCCATCGGGCGACTGGATCCTGCATGTAGACGACACTGCCAACAAGAGCCTCGGGCCCTACGACCTCGTCGGCTTCCTCGTGGACGACAGGTCCGAGTGGGGCGCGGGGATCCAGTTCAGCGCCGGGAGCAGCGAGGAACACTTCATCACCTTTCCTGCCACCGCGGACAGCTCAACGGCGGTCGCGGCCTACGCGCTCAACGGCTACCTTCCGCCGGACGCTCCCGGGACGCGCAACACGTACTCTGGTCGCGGGACGCGCATCGATGGCATGGCTCTGCTCAGCGTCGCCGCGCCATCCGATCCGATCACCGCCGGGTACTTCGAAGGCAACGAGGCGCGCTACGTGATGTTCAACGGGACCTCCGGCGCGACGCCCCACGTCAGCGGCACCGCGGCCCTCCTCATGCAAGTCGATCCGACGCTCGATGGTTTCAAAATACGCGATCGACTTCGCCAGAGCGCCTTGTCCGACGACAACGTCGGCGCGGTGCCGAATACCGACTGGGGCTACGGTAAGCTGCGCACCTTCAAGGCGCTTTATGGCAAGGATCCACCCGGCGGCTCGGCGCCGCAGGTCAGCGCGGCTACCGTCACGGCCTATCGTGGAAAGACCGCCACCGTCGCGCTGACGGTGAGCGATCCCGACGAATCGAGCGCGTCGCTAAAGCTCGAGCTCGATCGCGACTACGACGGAAACTACGAAGAGCCGCTGACGACGCCCTCGTTCAGCGCGAAGTTCGACAAGCTCGGCAAGTATTTCAGCAAGGTGCGGGTCACCGATTCCACCGGTCGCAGCACCGCCATGCTCGCCGAGATCGACGTCGTCAACATTCCGCCGTCAACGCCACTGCCGAAGGACGACGGCCCGGCAGCCTCCAACGACACCGCGCTCACCGGGCGCAGCTGCGGCTGCGTCGTTCCCGGTGGGCCCGCCCCGTCACCGCGCAAAGCACTCCTGCTCCTGTTGACCGCGCTCGCGCTGCTCACTAGGAGGCGGCCGGCACCTTCGCGACCATCGGCATAGCCGTCGAGCTGTACGGGCTCTCCACCTCACCGTAGAGCACGCGCTCGTCACGCAACCGTCCGACGAACGATGTCACCGACGCGCTTGCATCTCAGCTGAATGGATCGGCGCCGCCTTCGCTCCATCGTTTACGAGCGCCCCTGTCTCATTCGCGTTGACACGTTCCGAAGCAGCACCTGGCGATCAATGCTTGTGCCGGTGATGAGCATCGGGAAGGTGCGGATGGTCGTGGACCAGACGCACGTGGCGGTGCGGGTGGCTGTGCGGCTCGCCCGCGGGAGCATCCGGCTCGTGCTCGTGCGGATGATGCTCGTCGTGGTGATGAAGGTGTTCGTGCTCGAGTTCCTCGTGCGTGTGAACATGACGGTGGCGCTCCCGAAGAAGCAGCGCGACGCCGAGACCCATCGAGACCATGGCGACGACATCGAACGAGCCAAGCCGCTCCCTCAGCAGGAACAGCGCTACGAGCGCACCGACGAACGGAGCCGTCGCGAAGTACGCCGCCTCGCGGGCCGCTCCGACCAGCCGCAGCGCGTACGCATCGAGCACCACGCTGACGCCGTAGCTGAAGCTCCCGAGGACGAGCGCGCCGACGACATACCCAGCCTTCGGTAGGTGCCATCCGGACAGGCCGAGGCCGAGCGCCGTGTTGAAGACGCCGGCCACCAGGGTCTTTACGCGGACGATCGCGAACGGGTCCCGCAACGACAGGCGCTGAGTGAGGTTGTTGTCGATGGACCAACAGAGGCATGCGGCGGCCAGCAACGCCACGCCCGTGGGATCGGCCCCGAGCGTTCCCGGCTGCAATCTGAGAACGAGTGCGCCACCGAGAATGAAGACGGCGGCCGCCGCGGCGTAGCGGCCGAGGTGCTCACGGAAGACCACAACCGCAAGGAGCACGGTGAACGGCGCCTCGAGGTTCAAGAGCAGCGAGCCCGCGAGCGCAGTCACTCGGTTCAGCCCGAGGAGCATCAGCACCGGTCCGAGAATGCCGCCCGCAACGACGACTCCTGCGAGCTTCGGAACGTCACCACGGTCGAGCCGCGCTTCACGGCTTGTTCGTCTCACGAGACGGTGAAGCCAGAGGCCCACTGCGGCGCCGAGGTGAAGAAGCCCGGCGAGGAGCACCGGGGAGATGGTGCTGAGAAGCAGCTTCGAAACAGGCGCCGAGAGACCGAACAGCGCGGCCGCGGCGAGTCCGAAGAATGCGCCGCGCATCGTCGTCCCTTCGGTCGCCGGCACCTCCACCGTCACGTCGCCTCGACGGTGCTCTGAGGCGGGGGCGCTCGCCGGCTCTCCATCCAAGCGTACAAGATAGGTAGTAGGAAGAGCGTGAGTGAGGTCGATGAGAGCAGCCCGCCGATGACGACCGTCGCCAGCGGCTTAGGAATTTCTGCGCCAACGCCCGTCGCGAGTGCCATCGGCACGAACCCGAGGCTCGCAACGAGCGCCGTCATCAGCACGGGTCGAAAGCGATCTTCAGCTCCCTGCTTCACTGCGTCTCGAAGCGAAAGCCCCTGCTCCCGAAGCGCATTGAACTGCGTCACCATGATGAGTCCATTCTGCACGGAGACGCCGAAAAGCGCGATGAAGCCGATGAACGCCGCGACTTCGAGATGAAGTCCCGCGAGCCAAAGCGCTACGATCCCGCCGATGAGCGCGAACGGAATGTTGAGGAGAATGAGGCTCGCGCTCCTGCCGGATTGAAAGGCCGCGTACAAAAGAAAAAAGATCAGAACGATGACCAAAGGAACGACCACCGCGAGGCGCTTTGTTGCCCGCTCTTGGTTCTCCACCTGACCGCCCCAAGAAACGAAATAGCCGGGCGGTAGCCGGACACCCGCGCCGATCTTGGACTTGGCCTCGGAAACGAACCCGCCAATGTCACGGCCACGAACGTTGCACGACACGGTGAGGCTCCGCTGCTGGTTTTC
Source organism: Polyangiaceae bacterium (assembly GCA_947502375.1). Classification (GTDB taxonomy): domain Bacteria; phylum Myxococcota_A; class Polyangia; order Polyangiales; family Polyangiaceae; genus SYFR01. The sequence goes on along the minus strand of CANMZR010000105.1, from coordinate 8,693 downwards.
GCGGCTAATCTCCGCCGTGCCTTCCACTTCCGTGATGTCCGCGAGCTGACTGAGAGGTAACGGTGCGCCCCCTGGCGCACGCACCTCAATGGCGGCGATGTGTTCCTTGTCTAGGCGTGCTTGGGGCTCGTAGCGCAGCGTCACATCGAACCGCCTCGGACCGTCGATGAGCTGGGTCGCTACCTTGCCGCCAATGGCTATCTCAATGACGTCCTGCACGTCGCGAATGCTCAGGCCGTAGCGCGCGATGGATTCGGGGCGGATGTGGAGCTGGAGCTGAGGCTGACCGACAATCTGGGGGCTGCTGAGATCGCCCACTCCGTCGATGGTGAAGAGCACCCTCTGGATCTGACCGCCGAGTTCCTGGAGCTGTCCGAGATCATCGCCAAAGATTTTCACCGCGATCTGAGCCTTGGCACCCGACATGAGGTCGTCGATCGTGTCGGCGATGGGTTGGGTGAAGGTCAATGCCGCGCCGGGAATTGTTTTCAGGCGCTCGGCCATCGCCTTGACAAGCTCGGCCTTGGTGGAGAAACGCCACTCCTCGCGGGGCTTCAGCTGGACCTCGGTGTGGGTGATCTGAGAGCCCTCTGGATCGAACCCGCCCTCGGCACGGCCCGTTCGCGAGACGACTCCTGTGACCTCGGGGAACTCTCGCACCGCGGACTCGATCCGGAGGGCGACACCGCGGCTCTCCGCGAGCGAGATGCTCGGAAGCTTCACAGAGCGAAGCAAAATCGCGCCTTCGTCGAGCTCCGGCAGGAACTCGGAGCCGAGGAACGGCACCAGCGACATGCTCCCTGCGAGCAGCGCAAGGGCCACCCCCACGGCAAGGCCGCGCCGCAGGAGGATCAGGTCAAGCCCGCGAAGGTAGGCGGCGCGGACCCTTTGGAAAAGACGGTTCTCGCGCTCCTTGACGTGACCGCGCAGGACGAAAGAAGAGAGCACGGGCACGAGTGTCAGCGCACACAAGAGCGAGCCGAACAGCGCGAATGCCACGGTGAAGGCCATCGGGGCGAAGAATTTCCCTTCGATGCCTTCGAGCGTCAGGAGGGGCAGGTAGACGACGATGATGATCGTGATGGCGAACAAGATGGGACGGCCTACCTCCCGGGCAGCGCCGAGCACGATTTCGGACGTGGGGCGGGTGTCGTCCGGCGCACGTTCAGCGAGCCGTCGATGGATGTTCTCCACCATCACGACTGACCCGTCGACGATCATCCCGAAGTCGATGGCGCCCAGCGTCAGGAGATTTGCCGAAAAACCGAAGCGCTCCATCAGGATGAATGCGAACAGAAGCGAGAGCGGGATCGTCATCGCGACGAGCATCGCGGCTCGGAAGTTTCCAAGGAAGATCACGAGCACGAGAAGGACGAGGATGCCGCCTTCGATGAGCGCCTTGGCGACCGTGTGGATGGTCTTGCCGACCAACTCGGTCTGGTCGTAGTAGGTCACCAGGCGGACACCTGTCGGAAGCGACCGGCGAATATCCGCGAGCTTTTCCTGCACTCGCGCCATAACGGCTCTCGTGCTCTCGCCCTTGCACTGGAGCACGACGCCGGATGTGAGCTCCGTGGGGTCACCGTTCTTCGTGATGGTTCCGACCTGAGGCGCAGAGCCGAGCGTCACCCTGGCAACGTCGCGCACGTGGATCGGGGTCCCTGCGCGCGACACGACGGTGATGTTCTCGATGTCCTTTTCGTCGTGAAGGAGCCCGATGCCGCGAACGAGCCACGCCTCGGACCCTTGTGTCAGCACGCCGGCTCCGACGTTGGCATTGCTCGCTACGACGGCGTCGTAGACCTGACCGAGCGTGAGCTCGTATTCCTCAAGAAGCTCCGGGCGCACCTGGACCTGGAACTCACGACTGAGCCCGCCGAAGGTGATCACGTCGGCCACGCCAGGAACGGTCTTGAGCTGGCGGCTGATGAGGAACCGCTGCAGCGTGTGCAGCTCCGTCTGATCGTAGCCTGGGGGGCCTTCGAGCGTGTAACGGAAGATCGTGCCAATGCCGACCGTGACCGGTCCCATCCTGGGGGTCTTCACGTTGGCGCTGAGCTGCCCCGCCAGCTCGTTCAATCGCTCCTGTACTTGCTGGCGAGCGAAGTAGATGTCGACGCCGTCTTCGAAGACGACAGTGACTTGGGACAGCCCGTACATCGATATCGAGCGAACCCGCTCGACCCGATGGATCCCGTTCATGACACTTTCAACCGGGATCGTCGCGAGGTTCTCGACCTCCTCGGGCGCCATTCCCGGCGCCTCGGTCACGACTTGGACCTGGACGTTGGTGATATCGGGGAACGCGTCAACCGGCAGCCGGAACATCGCTCTCACGCCAAAGGCAACACATGCCAACGCCACCATCACCACGACAAGACGGTAGCGAATCGACGTTTCGATCAGGCGATCGACCATGGGCTATTTCTCCAGCTCGGATTTCTGGAGTTGTGTCCGCACCCAGAACGCGCCCGTAACGACTACGGTTTCAGCGTCCACAAGGCCTTTCTCGACTGCGACCTGTCCATCTGCGCGTGGCCCAAGGACGACCGTCCGACGCTCGAACCGACCTCCGTCGTGAGCGACGAATACGAAGGGACCGCCCTGCATGCTCTGGATGGCCGTCTCAGGAACGGTGAGCGCACGGACACCGGGCCGGGGCACCTGCGCCGTGACGAACATGCCCGGCTTGAGAACGCCGTCGGTGTTCACGACAGCGCATCGAATGAGAAAACGGCGAGTTTCCGGCTCGATGATGTCGGACGTCGAGCGGACAATCGCTGTAAAAGAGCGGCCCGGCAGGGCTTCGATTGTGAAGCGCACCTCGGTGCCTGGTTCGACGTGAGTGCCACCCAACGCGCGGAGCTGCACGACGACCCGCGACACATCGACGACCGTAAAGAGCGGGCTGTTGTTTGCGAGCGCTTCTCCCCGGTTGGCGGTGCGCGTCGCTATCACGCCGGCGATGGGTGAGGTGATCCACGTGACACCGCTCGCGTTCGTGAGCGAGCCGCCGAGGAGCCGGACGCGTTCACTGGCTTCTTCGAGCGCGAGCCGGCGTTCGCGCGATGCCAGCTTGTCGGCTTCCAAACGGCGCTGTGAGATGACGCCCTCTCTCCGAAGCAGCTCCGAGCGTTCGAGTGCGGAAGCCGCATACTGGTCAGCGATGAGGCCACGCCGGTGGGCGGCCTGAGCCTCGGCCAACTCGAGGCTCCGGATGGTGGCCAAACGCTGGCCGGCCTTCACGCGATCACCGACGTCGAACTGCAGCGACTCGACGACGCCCGCGGCTCTCGTATTGACAAGGACGAGTGCATCGCGCGGCGCCTCGATCGTTCCGGGCAGATCGTCACGGACGACGATGGTCGACTGCACCACCGGAGCTGTCGTGACTCCGGCCGCCGTGATAGCAGCGGGCGACATCGCGACGGTCGTAGGCGCTCCAGACGGAGCGGCTTCTGGACCCGGTGGCGTCTCGCGAGCCTTTCGGTCGTTGCAACTCACCACGAGCGCGAGGACTGCCAACGAAGAACTCAGACGCTTCAGGGCGCTCATGGAAGCCCAGCTCCTGTCAGTCGATCGAGTTCAATGCGCGCGCGACGTGCGGATTGCGCCATGTCAAGTGCGTTCAAGTCATCCTCCGCGGCCCCGCGGTAGGCGTCGAGAAGCTCGAGGATCCCAAGCTCGCCGCCTTCGTAACCAACCGAGGACATTCGCACGAGATCACCGGATGCTGAGCTCGTCTGTTTCCGGAGCTCGGCGGCGGCGCGACGAAGCCGGACCGCTTCCGCCCGCGCCCCGTCGAGTTCGCCGTCGAGTTCAGACTCGAGCAGTGCGCGACGGCCACGGGCGGCACGGGTTTCTCCTTCCGCAATGCGCGCGACACCGGACGACCGATCCCACAACGGAATCGACAGGGAGCCGCCAAGCAGGAACCCATCGGTGCGCATGCCGGCGCCGAGGTCGATTCCCTTCCAGCCCCCTTCCAGTCGAAGGTCTGGCAGCCACCAGCGTGAAGCGGCTATGCGGTCCAGCGAGGCCGCTTCGATTTGCATGCCGAGCGCAAGCAAATCCGGCCGTGACCTGCTCGATGCACGCAACGTCTGAACTGCCGCGGGCTCCGCTGTGGGCAACAGCATCCCCTCGACAATCCAAGGCGACGTCACCACCCCGATGATGGCCTGAAGGCGGGCCTGGGCGCGCTCAAGCGCTGCCTGATCCGTGGCAAGCCGACCCGTCGCGACGGCTTGCTCGCGTTCGAGACGCCGTCGGTCGTACGTTGCCACGTCACCTCGCTGTTCACGACGGATGACGATGGTGAGCGCCTCGGTAACGTGGCCAACCCAACTTTCGAGCGCCGTCACTCGCATCTGACGATAGAGAACTTCGTAGAAGCGATGACGGGTATCGGCTGCGACAGAAAGTCGTACGGCATCGCCCTCGCGTCGTGTTGCACGCGCTCGCACCTCGCCAGCCTCCCCGTACAGAGCGCGTCGGTTTCCGAGGTCGATGGTTTGTGCAACGCTGAGATAATCCTCGCCTGTGCCGAAGGCACCAAAGGTTTGCTCGCGCATGTACAATATCTGCGGGTTCGGGTACGCGCTTGCGGCGCGACCGCGGCCTTCCTGAGCCACGACAGCTCCGTCCAGCATGTCAGCGAGCGGAGCACGCCGAAGAGCGCGGGCCACGACGTCATTCTCCGTCAAGGCCGGAACGGGCGCGGGCCCCTGTGCGCTGACCGTATTCGCTGACGCGAGCGTCATACATGCACAAACAAAATACCGAGCGGCGATCGGTCTTTTTGGCGAACGAGGACGGGACAAGCAGTCGGTTGCCATGACACCTCAGTACGCGACGAAAGAGAGGACGGACTCGACCAGGTGGTGCAGCTCGCCTGATGCGGCCAGAACGAAGACCGTCATCGCTCCGAGCCCTGCAACGAGCGTGGCTAGAGAGCGCGGAGGCCCAGGCTCGGCGAGAAGGGACTCTACGCGACGCTCGGCGAGAAGGGACTCTACGCGACGCTCGGCGAGAAGGGACTCTACGCGACGCTCGGCGAGAAGGGGCTCTACGCGACGCTCGGCCGCTCGTTGACCGAAAGCCACGGCGACGAGAGCGAGTGGCTCGGCGGCGGTATGCTGGGCAGCGCGTTCGACGGCTAGAATGGCCGACGCCACCGCGACGCGGTCTCCCACGAGCTTGCCAGCCTCCTCATCACAGGCCTGCTCGGCAGCGACGTCGATCTCGCGCACAAGCCACCGTGCGACCGAGCGGAAGTGAAGCGCGGCAAGCACGCGCACGACACTGGCAACGAGCGCGTCACGCCTTCGAACGTGGGCACGCTCATGCGCGAGCACGACCGCACGTTCCTCCGTGGTCAGCGCTTCAAGGAGCCCTCGCGACAGGAGAACGTGAGGACGAAAAAGGCCGGCAGCGAGGCACAGCGGCTGAGACGTCTCGATGATCGTGACGCCGAGATCACGCCGCCGCTCCCCGGACAACGCGAGCACCCCGAGAATGCGGATCGCCCGCGCCACACGGGCCGAGGCGAATGCCATGCGCAGGAGCGCGTAACCCACAACGACGACCAGCAGCAGTACGAAGGCGGTGTTCATTTCCACCTTCGGCAGATGCACGAAGCAGAGATGAGGGTGCCCGTGGTTGTGGGTGGCACAGTGATCCCATGCGGGGAGTTGCAGCGCCACGAGTGAAGGAAGGGTCACCGAGAGCATCGGCGCGCCCGCTGTGAGTACTGGCAACGCCGTAAGGAGAACGAGGGCGCGGTGCCGTGCGCGTGGCTCCCACCGAGCGACGCGGTGTCCGACGGCGCGTACAGCCACGGCCGAGGAAAGCGAACCGACCGCGATGAACGCGAGCCAGGCGAGTAGAAAGAGCTCGGCACTTTGCATCACGGGTGTCATCGACGACCCTGCTTGTTCTCGCGCAGCCGCTCCGCCACAAGGGACTCGAGTCGTGCCAAGTGCTCAGGGCCTGCGCGCTCGGCGAGGTCGACGAAAGCGGAGACGACGACCTCTGCTTGCCCGTGCATCAGAGCGCCGACCAACTCTCCAAGCAGACTGCGGTGGAACTCCTCGCGGGTCACCCGCGCGCGATACACGTGGGCGTGGCTGACTTTGTCCCGCTCGAGAAGATCCTTCTCGAAGAGCCGCTTCAGGGTGGACTGGATCGTATTCAGCGTGATGCCCCGACGCTTGCCAAGCGCAACGTGAACTGCCTTGGCACAGCCCTCACCGTCGGACCAGAGATGGGCCATCACCGCGGTCTCGAGCTCGCCGAGGAGCGGCGGACGGACCGATGCGGAACTCATCTCCAAGTGGTATCGTCGGTAACACCGATCGTCAATCGGGGTTTGTTGCGCAGCGAGGGGCTTGACGGTGGGGTACGCGCCCGTCTTCGACGGAGCCTCATCAGACCGGAGATTCGCCGTAAGCGGAACCTCTCATGCGAACAGCTGAGATGGCGGTTCTCGAATGCCCGAAGTGCAAAGTACGGATGGGGCTCATCGCGATGGTGCATGCGCCGAAGGACGTCACGCGTCACCTCGCCCGCTTCGGTGAGCTTGTCGATGTGCCAACGCGCTCACCGAGCCGCGGCCCGCCGACTCGAACGCGACGGCATCATCGAGCGCGACCAGGAACGTACTTTCGGAGGTTATCGCTTGACCGCGGACATCTTTCTCAACGTTCGCACACTTCGCTTTTTTTCGGTTCGTTTGCTCAGGCGTGCGCTTCGCGAAGGACTTGGTTTCGATCGAGCTCGGACACGACACCCAGGTTCACGCTCGTGCAACCCATGCGCCCCCAAGCCGCACGGCACGGGGGCGTGCCCTCGAGAAGCCCTCTCGTCCTTCCGAACCCGACCGCCCACGCCCGCCGAGGTCCAGCTCGTCGCGGAGCGTACTTCATGTAGTGTTCGAGCGTGCCTCTAAGCAAAAGCAAAGCTTGGCGTTCCGTCTCACTCGACGCCGGGGCGGTAATGGATGAAACGATCCCGGCTCCGAGCCGCGCGACCGACCCGCCTCGCGTGATTATCATGCCCGCTCCGCTATCGGAAGCGAACCCGGATGAGCGGTACGAGGAGCGTTCCCTTCTCGGCGAGGGCGGTATGGGAACCGTCCTCCTATGCCGCGATTCTCGCGTAGGGCGCGATGTCGCCATAAAAAAGATTCGCGGCGGCAACGAGGCTCTCCCATCCACAATCGAGCGTTTCGTGCGGGAGGCGCGAGTGCAGGGGCAGCTCGAGCATCCCGCTGTGGTGCCTGTCTATGACCTCGGTTGTACCGCCAAGAGCGAACCCTTTTTCACCATGCGGCGGGTTCGCGGTGTGACGCTTGAAGACGTCCTTGCCCACTTGCAAGCAGGCGACCCCGAAACCACAGCGAAGTTCGGCCGGCACCGTCTGCTCGCAGCCTTCGTGCAGCTATGCCTCGCGCTGCATTACGCACACGTCCGAGGCGTGCTCCACCGAGACCTCAAACCCGCGAATGTCATGTTTGGCGATTTCGGCGAGGTGTACGTCCTCGACTGGGGCCTCGCGCGAATGGCCGACGAGCCGGAATCTGCCCCGAACGATCAACTCGGTGACAGCGCTCCTCCGTTCGCGGAAGCGAGCCACGCCCAGACGCTCGACGGCGACGTCTTTGGGACACCCGGTTATATGGCGCCCGAGCAGGCACGCGGCGAGCATTCCGCTCTCGACGAGCGCGCGGACGTCTATGCGCTTGGCGCTATCCTCTTCGAGATCCTCACGTTCGAACAGCTCCACCGAGGGGACACGATCGCTGAGCTGCTCGCCTCGACGTTGCGCGGAGAGGTGCACCCGGTAAGTGAAAGTCTTCGCACCCACGGCGCGCCGCCCGAGCTCGAAGCCACCTGCCTCAGCGCCATCGCGCTCAACCGCGACGAGCGCCAGCGAACCGCAGCCCTGCTGCACAACGAAATCCAGCGTTACCTGGAGGGAGATCGCGACACGGAGCGCCGTCGCACCCTCGCCGACGAGCATGCGACGGAAGCCGAGGCTGCCGTCGAACGCGCCCTTGGAGCACGCGGTACCCTGGACGACCGAGGCGCCGCGATGCGCGCGGCTGGTCGCGCCCTTGTGCTCGATCCTGAGCATGAACGCGCCGCCCGTGCCATGCTGCGCCTTCTCGCAGAACCGCCGCGCGAGCTCCCTCCCGAGGCGCGATCCCGAATGGACAACGCTGTTGAAGCGTCCACGCGCGTCATGGCACGCCGAGGCACGATTGCCTACATTGCGTGGATCGCGACGGCACCGGTGACTTTGCTCATGGGTGTGCGCAATTGGTCAGGGTACCTCGCGACGATGGCGCTGCTCGTAGGTGCCGCCGTCTTCTCCGCGCTACGGGCGCGCCCAGGCGGGTTCCAACGCCTGGCGCTACCGCTTGCTTTCGCGTGTGGCAGCGCTGCGCTTACACTCTCGGCGTTCGTCCTTGGCCCCTTTATTCTCGGCCCGAGCGTCGGGGTGGCGCACACCATGATGTACGCCCTTTTGCCTGGCCGACGCTGGCGTGCCATCGTCTTGGCGTCCGGATCTGCGGCGATGGTCGGGACGCCTGGCCGACGCTGGCGTGCCATCGTCTTGGCGTCCGGATCTGCGGCGATGGTCGGGCCGTGGGTGGCCGAGCGTGCGGGATGGCTGCCGCCGAGACGATG
>CANMZR010000104.1 GCA_947502375.1 Polyangiaceae bacterium | reverse complement strand
GAACGCCGGCGAGTTTCTCGAACGCGGCCTTGACCTCGTCGCTCGAAGGAGCCGGCCCGCGAAGGCCATTTTTCTCGTCGATCATTACCTTGTAACGCACCCGTCCACCGCGGGCCCGAACCTCGTCGATGGCGCCGTCGGCGACGACGCGGCCCTTCGAGATGATGATCGCGCGAGCGCAAGCCTCTTCGACCTCGGCGAGGTTGTGCGTCGAGAGGATGACGGTGCGATCTTTCCCGATTTCCTTGATGTACGCGAGAACCTCAGCCTTTTCATTCGGGTCGAGGTCGCTCGTCGGCTCGTCGAGGATCAGGATCGGCGGGTTGTGGATCAGCGCCTGACCGAGGCCGACGCGCTGGCGGTAGCCGTGCGAGAGCTGGCGGATATCTTTGCCGAGCACCGTACCGAGGCCGCAGACCTCGACGATGTTGCGCATGCGCTTTTTGAACACGCTGGCATCGATCTGGCGCACGTCCGCGACGAAGCGGAGGTACTCCCACACGCTCATGTTGCCGTACATCTGGGCGCGCTGGGGCAGGTAGCCTATCCGATGACGGACGGCGAGCGGCTCATCGAACACGTCGAGCCCGTGGACCTTTGCGCTCCCGCCCGTAGCGGACAGGTAACAGGCAAGGATCCGCATCGTCGTCGATTTGCCGGCGCCATTCGGGCCGAGAAAGCCAACGACTTCACCCTTGCGGATTTCGAAACTGATGCGGTCGAGCGCGCGGTAGGCGCCGTAGTGTTTCGTGAGCCCGGAGGCTTCAATCATCACATCGGTGGACAAGGAACATTCTCCAGCGAGGCGGGCGTGAACCAGGGCCTCTTAACGAACGGCGGGCAAAAATCGATTCAACCCTTTGGGGAGCGCAATCTAGTTGGGTGGCGATCCGTGTCAATTGATTCGACAAGGATTTTGAAATGGACGTTTTTTTTGGCGGCAGGACAAGCCCGCCGCGCGAGTGAACACGGAGGGGGTCGGATTATTCCTGGAGGCATGCTGTTTGTCTCCATACGGGCAGCCTCGAGACGCCCGCGGGGCGGACAACGCAGCCTCAGAGGCAGGCGCCGTTTAGAAGAATACTGACGTTATGGGACCCTACGTTCGCGACTGCGAGGTCCACTTTCCCGTCGCCGTTCACATCCCCGGGCGCGACGAAGGAGGGAACCGCACCAGTTGAAAAGTCCACCTTCGGGTTGAACGTCCCGTCGCCCTTGCCGACGAGCACACTCACCGTGGCTGCGCCGCTGTTCGCCGCTGCCAGGTCGAGTTTTCCGTCGCCATTCACGTCAGCGAGTGCGAGGCCGGCCGGAGCGACACCGGCGGCGTAGTCCACCCTTGCGGTGAGCGTTCCATCACCTTTGCCGATGAGGACGCTGAGGGCGCTCGACCCTGAGTTTGCCACCGCGATATCTGGACGGGTGTCGCCGCTCAGGTCGCCGATGACCACGGCCGCTGGGCTGGCCCCGGTGCCGTAGTCCACCTTCGAATAGAAGGTCCCGTCACCCTTGCCTACGAGTGAGCTTATCGTGTTGGAGCCGCGGTTCGCGACCACCAAGTCCAAGAACCCGTCGCCGTTCAGGTCGCCCACCGCCACGGAAGTCGGCTTTGACCCCACCACGTAGTCCGCCTTCGCGTCAAACGTTCCGTCGCCCTTGCCAAAGAGCACGCTCACCGTGTTGGAGCTGGAGTTCGCGACGACAACGTCGAGCTTACCGTTGTTGTCAACCTGCCCCAGCACCACGAACGAGGGAGCCAAGCCGACCGCATAGTCCACCTTTGCACTGAAGGTCGCGTCACCCTTGCCCACGAGCACGCTCACCGTGTTGGAGCTGGAGTTCGCGACGATCATGTCGAGCTTACCGTCGCTGGTGACGTCGCCGAGCGACACAGAAACGGGCCCCGAACCGACCGCGTAATCCACCGGCTGCTTGAAGCCGCCAATTCCCTTGCCGACGAGCACGCTCACCGTTTTGGAATTGGAGTTCACGAACACGAAATCGAGCTTTCCATCCCCGTCCAAGTCGCCGAGCGCACCGAAACTCGGAGCGGGACCCACGACGAAATCCGCTTTCGCGTTGAAGGTTCCGTCGCCCTTTCCGGTGAGCACGCTGACGGTCCCGGAGGCACTGTTCGCCGCCAACAAATCCACTTTCCCATCGCCATTCACGTCACCTAGCGCCACCGAAACGGCTTCCGCGCCGACCCCAAAGTCCGCCTTCGGCTTCAGGGTTCCGTCGCCCTTGCCAACGAACACGTTCACGGTCGTCGAATTCTCATTCGCCACCGCGAGGTCGAGCTTTCCGTCGCCGTTCACGTCGCCGAGTGCGAGAGCCCGCGGAGCGACTCCCGCGCCGTAATCGACCTTCGCATTGAAGGTCCCGTCCCCATTACCCATGAGCACGCTCACGTTGTTTGAAGCGAGATTCGTTATCGCGGCGTCGAGCTTTCCGTCACCGTTGAGGTCCCCCACCACCACGAAACTGGGAGCGGACCCAACCACGAAATCCAGCTTCGCGTTGAAGGTCCCGTCGCCAATACCCATGAGCGTACTCAGAGTGTTTGAGCTGTAGTTCGCGATCGCGAGGTCAAGCTTGCCGTCGCCGTTCAAGTCTCCAAGCGCCGCCGAAATCGGCGAGACGCCCGTGCCATAATCGAGCTTCGCTTTGAAGCTCCCGTCGCCATTACCGACGAGCACGCTCACGGTCGCTGAGCCGCTGTTCGCCGCCACCATGTCGAGCTTTCCATCGCCGTTCACGTCACCGAGCGCCACGGAACGAGGCGCTTGGCCGACCGCGAAGTCGGTCTTGGTGTTGAAGGTCCCGTCGCCCTTGCCGAGGAGCACGCTGACATCGGCTGAGCCCAGATTCGCAGCCGCGAGGTCAAGTTTTCCATCGCCATCGATGTCGCCGAGCACGACGGCAACGGGCGCCGAACCGACGCTGTAATCCACCTTCGGATTGAAGGTCCCGTCGCCCTTGCCGAGGAGGACGCTCGCCACGTTTGAGTTAAAATTGGCGACCACCTGGTCGAGCTTGCCGTCACCGTTCACGTCGCCGAGCACGACCGACCGAGGAGCGCAGCCGAGACCGTAGTCCGCCTTCACGAGCATGTTGAGAGGGCAGACCGCGCACGTTGCGTCCTTGCACAGACTCGTCGCGTTGCAGGCATTGCCGCACTTGCCGCAGTTCTCCGAGCTCGACGAAAACTCGGCCTCACAGCCGTCCGCGCCCTCGATGTTGCAGTCGGCGAAACCGGCATCGCATGCATCGATTTCGCACTTTCCAGCAGCGCAGCCCGTGCTGGCGTGCGCCATCTTGCACGCATTGCCGCACTTGCCACAATTCATCACGTTGGAAAAAAACTCGGCCTCACAGCCGTCCGCGCTCTCGACGTTGCAATCGCCGAAGCCGTCGTTGCAGGCGCTCTTGCAAACGCTTTCGAGACAGAAGCCGGCACCGTTCATGACGCCCGCACACGCCTTGCCACAACCGCCGCAGTGCGCCGGATCGGCCTTCGTATCGACACAGACCTCGAGGCCCGGGGTCTCAGGCGCAGCGCTCGAAGGCGCGTCGCATTTCAGCGTGCCGCCCGTGCACACGAGACCGCATGTTCCAAAGCTGCAAACCTCACCCAACTCGCAGAACGTGCCGCAAGCTCCGCAGTTCTCAGGATCAAAACGGACGTCGAGACACTGTCCCCCGCCGCAATCCACAAGCGCGCTGGGACAGCCGGCTGATTCACCGCCGCTGGTCCCCGTGCCACCATTGCCGCAGGACACGGCGAGCGCAGCGGCCAGGGCCGTGAAGACGAAAAAGGTGATAAACTTCATCAAAACGGACACCCTACACGAGGTTTTTGCGAGACCAAGCAGTCTGCCGCTTGGCTGCTTCAGCGCGAGCCTGCCAGTTTGCGCTAACGCTCTCAAACGGCGAAGCAGATTCCGCGGGCGGGAGGCCTTTCAGCAGACGGTGAACTCCGCGCCTCTTTTTTTTACGGCTCCGCGAGTGGCGAGAAGACGCCTCGAGGGCTTTCCTTCACGTCATTGCACTCGATGAGCCGGCGCTCGAGGCAACCCCCGCAGCTCCCATAGGCTTTCTCGAGCCCATGAACCTCGACGCCACCGTGCCCACCCCGAGGACAACCTCAGAGGCAGGCGCCATTCAGCAGAATGCTTAAGCTGGCTGAGGCAGAATTCACTGTCACAATGTCGAGTTTTCCGTCGCCGTTCACGTCGCCAAGCGTAACGAATTCGGGAGCGGCCCCGACGCCGTAGTCGATTTTCTTCTGAAAGGTTCCATCGCCCTTGCCGACGAGCAAGCTCACGGAGGCCGAGCCATTGTTGCCAGTCGCGAGGTCGAGTTTTCCGTCGCCGTTCACGTCGCCGAGCGCGACGGAGTGGGGCGCGGAGGTGACGGAGTAATCGGTCTTCGTGTCGAGGGTCCCGTCGCTCTTGCCAAGGAGCAAGCTCACGGAGGCTGAGCCATTGTTGGAGACGGCCACGTCGAGTTTTTGGTCACCGTTGACGTCCCCGATTGCGACGAAATTGGGGCTCGCTCCGACCGCGTAGTCCACCCCCGCGTTGAACGTTCCCATGCCTGTCCCGGTGAGCACGCTCACCGTGTTCGAATCGGCGTTGGCAGTCACCGCGTCGAGCATGCCATCGCCGTTCATGTCCCTCAGGCTGACGTGCTTGGGCTGCGTACCCACCGCGTAGTCCACCTTCGCCAGGAAGGTCCCATCTCCCACCCCGAGCAACACGCTCACCGTGTTCGAATCGCCGTTGGCAACTGCTGTGTCGAGATTTCCGTCACCGTTCACGTCCCCCACCGCGACGCTCCGAGGGCTGCTGCCTACGGGGTAGTCGGCCTTCGCCGCAAAGGTGCCGTCGCCCTTGCCGAGGAACACGCTTACTTTATCTGAAATGAACCCGACGAGCTGCGCGTCGAGATGTCCGTCGCCGTTGAGGTCACCTAGGCTGATGAAGCTGGCAGCTTCACCGAAATAGTCGGCTTTCTTGGTGAATGTGCCGTCCCCCTTGCCGAGGAACACGCTCAGTCCGGCCGGCAAATTCGCGACCAGGAGGTCGAGTCTCCCGTCGCCGTTCACGTCGCCCATTGCCAGCGACAAAGGTATCCAATTGGCGACGATATCCACCTTTGGGAGGACTTTGAGAGCGCAGAGCGCGCACGAGGCTTTCTGGCACAAACTCGTCGCGCCGCAGGTGTTGCCACATGCACCGCAGTCCTGCGTGCTGGAGAGGTTCGTCTCGCAGCCGTCGAGGATGTTTCCGTTGCACTCGCCGAAGCCTGAGGTGCACTTGTTTTTGCACGCGCCGCCGATGCATGCAGCCTCACTATTGGGGCCCTCGACGCATGCATTTCCACAGCCACCGCAGTGTACCGGGCTCGCTGTGAGGTCCGCCTCGCAACCGTCTGCGGGGTCCTGGTTGCATTCGCCGAAACCGCTGTCGCAGGCGCTTTGGCACTTACTTTCGGCACAGAAAGCCGAACCGTTGGCGGTGGCCCCGCAGGTTGCATCGCAACTGCCGCAGTGTGCCGGATCGACGCGTGGGTCGAAGCACGCGCCGCCACACTCGAGCTGGTCAGCGGGACAGGCCGCGACGGCGCCACCCGCGCCACCCGCGCCACCCGCGCCATGGTCGCCGCAGGCGCTGCCCAGCCCTGCAGACATGAGAGCGCATGCGAAGAAGTTTTTTGGGTTCATTGGAGGTTCTCGCGGCGTAACGAAGCGGGTCCGGAGCAGGCCCACACGTGCCGTCGCCCCGCACGTTGGGCGCGCCGTGGTTTGTGGCAATTCATATCGGCAAGTGGGGGCTGTTTTGCACGAAAAAAACGGCGGCTGCAAAGCGCATCGTCGCGGCAGCGGAAAAGGTGATTCCGGACGTCGAGAGTTCCGCGGCGCTGACAATCAACAAAAGCGCGTCCCGACGGTCGCTGCCAGAAGACGAGAGCACACAAGGGAGCATCGTGCATTCGCAGGCCGCCGCGGCTTTTGAGGGGCTGGCTCACGTTCGACGGTAGCGTTTTTTTCGCGCGCTCGCGGGATCGACTATCCTTCGGCGGGATGCGCATCTCGGTCCATTCTGCCAGGCTCCACCGTGCCGCGCTGCCGTTGGCGTGTGCGCTGAGCAGCTACGCCTTTGCCGAGCGCGAGGCCGTTGCTTACGAGCGGCAGTGGCACGTGGGCCTCGAGGGGGGTTACGCGCTCGCCGCCTTCCCCGACGCCAGCACGAGTGGCTTCGACGTAGGCCTGCACGGGAGCTACGGAGTCAGCGACGCCTTCAACGTTCGGGCTCACGCCAACGTGAGCGCATTCGATCTCCCCGCTCCACAGACGAGTGCCCTTTTTGTGAGCGGCGGCGTCGGCGCGGAGTACATCGTCGACATTCTGCGCTGGGTCCCCTACGTCGGCCTGACGCTCGGTCCGAACGTGATGCGCCGGCAGAACGGCCCCACGGTGTTACGCCTCGGCATCGAAATCCCGGCCGGCCTTGGTTATCAGCTCACGCGCAACTGGACCATCGGCGCTGAAGTTCGTTATCGGTTGCTCGTCCTCGGCGAGTCGGAGCTGAGCCCAACTCACGGCTTCGTTGGCCTCGCTCGTGCCGAGTTTGCGTGGGGCTCGTGACCTCGATGGCAACGAGGTTCACGGCGTGAGCCCAGGGCCGCTGATAGCCGCTCGCCGAGAAGCGCCACGGGTTTTTCGGTTCGCGGGAGCCTCGCTTTTAGATGCCGGCCGCACGCCACAGCTCGGCTCGCCCAGGCTCGTTCGCATAACCCATCAAGGTCCGAAAGCGCGCTCGCCACGTCGCCGCCGCAGCCTCGTCCCCGCGCCCATGCGCCGCGAGGTAGCGCACCCAGGCTTGATAGGCGACCGGAACCCGCTCCGCGTCGAAGGCGAAGAACGCATCGAGCCACCGCTCAGCCTTGTCGGGCGGGGCGAGCTTCGCGGCCAGCATCAATGTCGGCGCAAGTGACAAGCGCGGCGCTACGCCTCGCGCGTGAAGCGCCCGCAGTCGGCTCACGCGCATCGATTCGGGCGCGGCCGCAGCCTGCGTCGTCCAGGCCTGCCACACCGCGAGAGCATCGCTGGTTTTGGTGGCGCGCACCGCGGGCGACACGCCGGTGAGCAAGCCCACGCGGGGCCAGGCCTGCGGGTCGCTCGGCAGCGGCAGGTTCAAGTCCTGCCACCCCGTCGCAGCGAGCCACCAGCGGATCCGATCGAAGAGCACGGGCACTCCTGCGGCGTCGCTGAGGGCCAGGCGGAACTCGGCCTGGGCCGACTTGACATCCGGCAACAGCAATTGCCCGCGCTGAAGTCGAACCGCAGCGCGATCGCCTGCCGAACCCAATGCGAGCGGCTCCAGCGCTGAAAGCGCACGCGCCGTGTCACCGAGCACCCAGGCGAGACTCGATCGGGCGAGCTGTGATTGCCCCTTCAAGGGCGACAACTCGACCAGCGCCCCGGCGAGCGCCGCCTCCGCCTGAGCCGCCTTGCCGACGAGGGCATACCCCCGTGCGGCCTGCATTCGCAGGACCGCGGCCAGGGTCGCGAGCTCCTTATCGACATCGCCCGCCACCGCCAGCTCCGCGATGCGAGACGCAGCCGCATCGTAGGCCTCCGGCATCACGAAAGGTTCACCCGCCCCGTCACCCCATACCCACTCGTCGATCGACCACGGCAACCGCTCGAAGGGACTCCGCTCGGACCTAAGTGGCCGCGCTAGGCGCAAGAGTCGCCGCCCCTCGTCAAACCACGGCGTCAGGAGCGCTACCAATTCCAGACGATACGTGAGCGGCTCGGACCCAGACAGCTTGCCCTCGACGTCACTGAGGAGACTGGCCACCCGCACGCTCGAACGGCAGGGAGCCATCGCGTTGCCGTTCGCCAATCCGAGATGCCCGGGGTCGCACTCGTCGGCCCAGCGGCGCAGACCGAGCGCCATTCGTTGCTCGTAGCGATCCAGCTCGCCGGCCCCCGCATCACTCGGCAGGGGCGGCGGCGTCGAATTCTGCCAGCGCGCGCACGCCTCGAGCACGACCCGAACGCCGCCGTAATTCCGCGAAAAGTTCGCAGTTCGCTTGGCCGCGCGCGAGGCCTCGACTTCCAGGAGCGGCGCGACGGGCTTTGGCTCCTGCGACAGGCAGTCGAGGGCACCGACGAGCGTCCGAAGGTCACTGTTCGGCTGACCGTGGTAGTGCTCGGCTAGCCTGATAGCGCGCGCTCCGCGCCCTTCCAAAAGTGCGGACGCGATCGCGTGCTTGGCCACATCGTGGGCCCCGTAAGAGAAAGCATGTGCGTCGAGGCCCTGGCGGTCGCCGAGAGCGAATGCGAGCCGACCCGCGTTGGGTGTCGCAATCGGCGGACCGAGCTCATCCAAACGCAAGCGCCCGGAGCCGTGCTCCACCCGCTCCCGAGCGGTCTCGAGCGGTTCGTAGGCGCGCTCGAGGGCCTCATCGTCGAGCAGCCCGACCGCCGCATCCACATAGCGTGCGACGGCCCAACGAGCCTCCAGTTCCTCGAGGACGAGGGCTGCGCGTCTGTGCACCCACGGCGCCTGTCTGGCGAGCCACGCAACGTGAACGGCGTGTTCCCGACAGCTTTCATCTGGTGCCTCGGTGCCACTCTCGAACTGAGCAAAACATGCCGTCGCCGAATCGATGGCGCAATTGAGGGAAAGCTCCGGCAACACAAAAGTGGCCGTCATCAGAGTGACTCCGACCGCCGGCCACCCAAGGTCCTTCAACGACGCCCTGCACGCTCGCTTCATGACAAACCACGCGCCGTCACTGCACGAAGAATCCGCCGCTGCGCCAGCACGAAGAGCACCAGCACGGGCAAGGTCAGAACGACGTTTCCGGCCATCACGATGTGCCAGCGCACCCCGGTACCCTGCTCGCGCAAAAGCGCAATGGCCACCGGCAGCGTGCGTACGTGGTCGTCTGTCGTCATCATCAAAGGCCAGAAGTAATCGCTGTAATGATAAACAAAACTAAAGAGAAACATCGCCGCGAGCGTGGGGCGCACGAGCGGACCGAGGATGCGGTAAATGATCGTCAGCTCGCCTGCCCCATCCAGACGCGCCGCTTCGATGAGCTCGTTCGGCACCGCCAAGAGCGCCTGCCGAACCAGAAAGGTCCCGAAAGCGCTGACGGCAAAAGGCACGACCAGCGCGGTCATCGTATTCACGAGGCCGAGCGGACCAAGCATCATGAACACGGGTACGAAGGTGACTTGAGGCGGAATCATCAAGCACGCCATGACCATGAGGAATGCCGGACGCCGACCTCTGAACGTGAGCTTCGCAAGTGCGTAGCCGGCGGGTAACGCGAGCGCCGCCTGAAGCGCACCGATGAGCGCCGCCATGACGAGCGTGTTCAACGTATAGCGCCACACCGGTAAGGTCGCGAAAACCTCGCGGTAGGCATCGAGTCGAAAGTGCGACGGGATAGGCCAAGCCGGCGCCCGCACAAGTTCGTCGAGCGATTTGAAGGAGGTCGCCACCATCCAGAGGTACGGACCTACCCAGAGGAGTGCGACGAGCGCCAACCCGAGCGTGACGAGACGGTCCGAGGTCGAGCGCCTCATAGCGTAGTCTTCGCGCGTGGGCGGTTTCGCCACCAACGCCACTGCAAGCCCGTGAGCCCGACGAGCAGCAGAAAAAAAACGACCGTGAGAGCGCTCGCGCGGCCGATCCGCAGATTGACGAACACCTGCTCGTAGATTGCATAAACGAAGATGGTGCTCGACCGAACGGGCCCGCCTTGCGTCATCACGCGCACGATGTCGAAGGCCTGAAACGACAGGATGAGACTCGTCGTCCCAACGAACGCAGCCGTCGGTCGCAAGAGCGGCCACACGATGCGATGAAAGCGCTGCCACGGACCTGCGCCATCGAGCGCCGCCGCTTCGAGGACCGAGCGCGGAACGTCCTTCAGCCCGGCCAGAAAGATCACCATCGCATAGCCCGTGATCTTCCATACCGTCACGCCGGCAAGCGTAAAAAGCACGACCTTCGGGTTCCCGAGCCAATCGACCGGCGTCCACCCGAGGCCTCGCGTCACGCGAGCGACGAGGCCTGCTTGCGGGTCGAGAAGCCACAACCACAGGAGGCCGACCGCGACCCAAGAAACCACGTATGCACTGAAGACGGCGCTGCGCACGAACGCGTAGAAACGACCCTCCCGATTCAACGCGAGCGCCAGCGCGAGACCAAGCGTGAGCGAAGCCGAAACGACCACGACGCTGTACGCGAGCGTGCGCCAACCGACCTCCAAAAGCTCACCGGAAGACCACAAAAACCGGTAATTATCAAACCCGACAGGCTCGGCGGGCGTCAACAGATCCCACGCAAAAAAGCTTCTGTGAAAGGCGACACCAAGCGGGACGATGGAAAACAACCCGAGCAAAACGAGCGTCGGCGCAAGCATCGCGTAAGGGTGAAATGCTTTCGTCGGACGTAAGCTCATCGTTCCTCGGACTGGGCGCAGGCAGCGGCAAGGACCGTGCGCGCATCGAGCCGCGCGGCGACGGCGGCTTCGAGTCGAGGCTGCACCGCCTCCCTTTGAATACGAAAGAGCGAGGGCGCCCAAGGCCAGCGCTCGGCGACCGAAAGCTGGTCGACTGCCACCGCGAAGTTTGGATGCTCACGAAAGAAGCCGGAGTCCTCGAGCTCGCGCCGCCCCGCTTTCGACACGGGCATGTAACCCGTGCGGCGGGCCCACTCGCTCGCCTGCTTCGGCTGCATCATCCAGCGCAAAAAAGTAAGCCCGGCGGCCTGCTCCGACTCGGGTAAGCCCTTCGGCATCACGAAAAAAGTTCCGCCCGTCGGCACCGCCCGGCGCACATCCCCCGGCAAAGCTGCCGCGCCGACCGAAAACGAAGCGTGCTCTTCGAGGTAACGAACGAAAGCCGTGGAGGTCCAGATCATCGCAGCCCGACCCGCGAGAAAGTCGCCATTCGTCGCCTCCCAGGCGTTGAAGTCACGTCCCGGCGGGGAGCGCATCGTGCGATCGTCGTGAACCATCGTCTGCCAGAGTTCGAGTGCGCGGACGCCGGCGGTCCCGCCAAGGGTGACCTTACCGTTTTCGATGATGCGGCCACCCGCTTGCCCAACGAGCGCTGTCCAGAACCACCAATCGACCGGGCATTCGAAACCCCAACGAGCCGCCGTGCCGGTCGAGCCACCACGGCGCGCAACGTCCCGCAAGCCGTCCCACGTCGTCGGAGGCCGAAGACCCAGTTCGTCGAACAAGGTGCGATTGTAGAAAGCAATCGGCGTCGAGCGATTGAACGGCAACGCGACCAAAGGCTCGTTCTCACCGCCTTCGAAGGTGCCCGCTTGGGCGAGAGCAGGCTCGAGATCGGCGAGGCTCTCAGCGCCGATGCCATCGAGCTGCTGAAGGACGCCGGCTTGCGCCAGGTACGGGACCACCTCGCCGACGACGTGCGTGATCGTGGGAGCCGCGCCGACAAAAAGGGCGGTGCGTAGCTTGATCAGACCCTCGAAATAGTCGCCCTGAAACGTCGCGACGACGTGCACGCGGGACTGCTCCTGATGAAAACGCTCGATGAGTTCGAGCAGCACTTTTCGGTTGTTGCCGCCGTAACTGAACCAAAATGCAACTTCGCCGCTCGGACGCGGTGGACGGTCGCAAGCACTCGCAAAGAGTGCCGCTAGACCGAGTGCAAACGCCCGGCGCGACGGCGCTTCCGACGGGCTCATCCTGGTGGCTCCACGCGCCGACCGCCCTCGTCAAACCAGTGAAGCGCCTCGGCTGCGACGCAAGCCACAACGCGCGTACCGAGCGCGGGGCCTCCGAAACCCTCGAGGCGTGCGCGCACGAGACCCGCGTCCGTGTCGATGTGAACATACGTCTCGGCACCTTGAGGCTCGACCAGCACCACCTTGCCGGTGATGCGAACGCCCGCTCCCGTCGGCACAGCATCAGCGACGAAGGTCACGCTCTCGGGGCGGAAGCCAACCGTCGCCGCATGGCTCACGCCGATGACAAGTCCGCCGGACGCGCGGCTAGCGGCCACCTGAACCAGGTTCATCGATGGAGTCCCGACGAAGCCCGCGACGAACCCATTTTCGGGGCGCTCATAAATCGTCCGTGGCGCCGCAAGCTGCATCAATTCGCCTGCCCTTAGGACGGCAATGCGGTCCCCCATCGTCATCGCCTCCCCCTGGTCGTGGGTGACGTAAATCGCGGTCACTCCGAGGCGACGCACGAGCTGCACGAGTTCGCTTCGGAGCTCCGATCGCAACTTCGCATCGAGGTTCGAGAGCGGTTCGTCAAAGAGAAAAATCTTTGGCCGCCGCACGATGGCTCGCCCCATCGCCACCCGCTGCCGCTCGCCGCCGGAGAGTTCCGATGGGAGCCGGTCGAGTTTGCCTTCTAGCCCGACTGTCGCGGCGACCTCACGCACCCGACGTTCCCGCTCGGCTCTTGAAACCTTCCTCATTTCCAATGGAAACGAGATATTCTGCGCCACCGTGAGATGCGGATAGAGGGCGTAGCCTTGAAAGACCATCGCGACGTCACGAGCGTGCGGAGGCACCTCGACGAGGTCCTTGCCGTCGAGCAAGACGCGTCCCTCCGTCGGTTGTTCGAGCCCCGCGATCAGGCGCAACGCGGTGGATTTACCGCACCCGCTCGGACCCACCAGCACGAGCAACTCGCCGTCTTCGACCTCGAGGTCCAGCTTTTTTAACGCCGGCGTGTCCGTCGTTTCCTTACGACCTTCGAAGCGCTTCGAGAGCCCATCGAGCACCAGTCGGGCCGTCATCCGAGCTCCAGCTCGAC
>CANMZR010000103.1 GCA_947502375.1 Polyangiaceae bacterium | reverse complement strand
GGTCAACTCGCGGCGCTCGGCGTACGTCGACATGGTCCGCGGGATCCTCGAGCACACGAACCTCAATTACGCGGCCTACTACGAGACCTGGAACAGCGAGTACGTCGCGTCCGAAGGAGTCGGTCGCATCAACCTCGGGAACGCGATATTCAGCAAATATCCTATCAAACGCGCCGAGCGCATTCGCCAGGAGGACCGCACGGATCAGAGCGGACTCACCCAGCTTTTCTATCTCCACCGCGCCGTCGGTCGTGCCGAGATCGAGGTGCACCCGGGCGAGCGGGCGACGGCGTTCGTCGTGCATACCGAGGCGTATGACAACGACGGCACCAAGCAGCGACAGATAACGCAGCTGCACGAGCTCCTGATGGCGGAGACCTTGCCGGCGATGGTCGGGGGAGACTTCAACGAGCTGCCGCCGACGGCTGTGCGGCTCGAACAATTTCTCGACGAGCGCACGGACGCCGTGTGCAGTGAGGACTTCGCGCAGCCGCCCTATACGCCCTACGTGATGCAGCCGTTCTTCGACGACTTCGAGCCCGCGCTCGCGCTCGCAGGCTACGGCGTGACCGAGTCCGAGCAAGCTCGTTACTTCACGCATTCGGTCCTCGGACCCGACGACCGGAACGACGAAGGGCAGCCTGGGGACTGGAACCGCACACTCGACTACCTCTTTGCGGCCAAGCCTTCGAGCTGGCTCCCCGGCACGAGCGACGTCGTCCAACATCGAGGGCAGAAGGTCGGCGGTGAGGATGGCCTCGGCCCCGTCATTGAAGCGGACGTCCTTCGTCTTTCGGATCACGCGCCGGTCACGGGTGTCTGGCAGGTGAAGCGATGATTCAAGGATGCGTGCGCGCCTCACTCGTCGGCCTGGTGGTGCTCGCGACGAGTGCGACGGCTTTCGCCGATCCGATTGTGCCGCGCGAAACGGCGGATGTGTTGCCCGCCGGGCGCGTCGCCTTCGGCCTCTTCAACCCCCTGCGCGTGGGCTTGCCGCATGTCGAGCTCGAGTTGCATCCCCTGCTCGCACTCGTCGCGCCGCACGTCGATGCACGTTTCTGGCTCGCGAAAGCTCTGCGCCCCGGTGCGCTCCGTGTGAGCGGCGTCGTTGGTGTCGCCGTGCCGACGGGCGGCTTTCGTCTTGGAAAGCCCTTCGGGATCTCCGGTGATCTGGTGCCGTCGTGCCTCGTCGCCAAGCACGATCCCTCGCAGTCTGGCTGGTGTGATCGCCCGGGGTGGATGGTCGTGCCGAAACTCGGACTCGCTGTGTCCAAGGGGGTTTTCGTGAGGGACAACGCCGAACGAGGCGTGTTCACGTTGCGCGGCGGGTTCGCGAAGGGCTTTGCAGCGTCCGGCAAAGAGGTCCGTCCCCTCGACGCTTGGGCACCCATCACGGTTCAGCTCGCGCCCTTCCTCGGCAAGTGGCGTGCAGAGTTGCGCGCGGCCTACGACCATGCCGTGCTCGACGGGCTTCGGCTTCGCGGTGAGCTCGGCGTGACCTGGCTCGGTCGCCCCGAGGATGACCCCTTGTCACCGCTGTTTCTCAACGCCTACTTGGGCGTGGACGTTCAGACGAGCGAGCACTCTCGCGTGACTCTCGGCGCCATGGTGTGGAACGCGGACAAGCATCGGCGGGTCGTTGAGACGGGGCCCGACGGTTTCGCGACAGCGTCCTATCCGCGCTCGTTCGAGGTGTGGCCCACGGTCGATCTTCTTTGGCGCTACTGAACGTGGGCTCGCGAGGATCGATAACGAACAGGCGGGGTGGGTTGCGGCGGCTCCTTTGCGGCTCCTTTGCGGCTCCTTTGCGGCTCGTTCGCGCTTTGTCGGGCGGCGCGGGCGGCCGCTGTTTCGTGTGGGGGCCGACGGATCAGCTTTCGGTTTAAAATCTGCTACAACTTCGCTCATGAGGCCGGTGCTCTCCTTCGTGTGTGCCGTGATGGTGGCAGCGGGATTTCAGGCCTGCGGCGACGCCGCGTCGGACACCGATGAGCAGCCCTCGTCCGCTACGGCCGGGGGCTTCGGGGGAGCAGGCGGCGTCGGCGAGCAGGGAGGCGCAAACTCCACTCCTTCGGCCGGCGGCCAAGGGGGCGCGGGCGGCGAGGCCATCGTGCACTCGGCGGCGCACGGCTCTGCGTCCTCCGTGAGTGGCGCAGGAGGGGGCTGCCAGAACGTGCTCCCGACGATCGTCACGCCGCCGCTCTTGCTTTCGCAAACGGGATTGTATGTCGATCCCTCGGGGTTGAAGGTGTCCCCGTTCGCTCGTGCTTACGAGCCCCAGTGGAAGCTCTGGGCCGACGGAGCCGAGAAGCTTCGCTACATCTATCTGCCCGAATGCGGAAACATCGATACCCAAGACATGGACGACTGGCAGTTCCCGGTCGGGACCCGTGCCTGGAAAGAGTTCAGCCTAAGCGGAAAGCGTCTCGAGACGCGCTTGATGGTGAAGACGGGTCCCAATACGAAGGACATCCTGTACGCGACCTACCGTTGGAACGAAGCGCAAACGGATGCGACGCTGGTGCTCGGCGGTGAGAAGAATGTCCTCGGGACGGATCACGACATTCCTGACGAGCTCGGCTGCAAGCGCTGCCATGGGCCCTACCCCGCAAAGGGCGGCGTGCCGTCCCGCTTTCTCGGTTTTGGCGCGCTTCAGTTGAGCCACGATGGGCCCGGGGTCACGCTTTCCACGTTGCTGTCGGAAGGCCGTCTCTCGGTGCCGCCGGCTGCAAACTTCACCGTGCCCGGAACTTCGGTTGAGCGCCAAGCGCTAGGTTATTTGCACGCGAATTGTGGCTCATGTCACAACGATACGAGTGAGGGTCTGCTCTTTCCGAAGTTCAATGCGCGGCTGAAAACAACCGATGCGGACGTGCTGAACACGGGCGCCTACAAGACCATGGTGAACCAGAAGACGGAGCTCTTCATCGGCTACGGGTGTGATTACCGGATCGCTGGGGGCAGCACCGCGAACAGCTGTTCTTATTTCCGAATGAGCGAGCGCGGCACGGACAACGCGCCGAATTTGAAGCAGATGCCACCGAGCGCTTCCGAGGTCGTTGATGTGACGGGGCTCGGTCTCCTCGGCGCCTGGATAGCGACGTTGCCGGCTCCGGCGCCGTGACCTACGGCGAGCGAATCCAGCACTCGAACACGTAACCGACGCCGTTTTCTTCCTGACGCGGCGAGCTTCGGGCGAGCGAGAACGAGGCGTCGAGTGGCGGGAAGAACGCGTCGCAGTCGTGGACGCCTTCGACTCGCGTCAGAAGGACCGTGGTGCAGTCGGCGTGACGAAGCGCGGCCTCGTAAATAACGCCACCCCCGATGACAAAGAGCGACTCGATGCCGCTCGCCTCGGACGCACGCGTCAGCGCCACCTCGAGTCCCGAGGCCAGCTCCGCGGCGCTCGCGGTGTCGTAGGCCTTGTTCTTGGAAACGACGATGTTGAGCCGCGCCGGCAACGGACGAAAACGCACCGGAATGGTCTCCCAGGTTCGGCGCCCCATGATGACGGCGTTGCGCTTCATGGGATCGCTCGTCGCCGTCGTGGAGTGGCGAAAAAACTCGAGATCGCCTGGCAGCTTCCAAGGGAGCTCGCCATTTTTTCCAATGCCGCCGGCCTCGTCCGCCGCCACGATGATGGCAAACGTCATACGGCCACCGCGAACTTGATGAACGGGTGGTGCTGGTAACCGGTGAGCGCCACATCCTCGAAGCGTAGCTCGTCGAAAGGCTTGTCTTTGAGGGTCACCGAGGGCGGTGGAAAGGGCGTTCGCGAAAGCTGCTCTCGCAGTCCCTCCACGTGGTTCAGATAGACGTGTGCGTCCCCGATTGAGTGAACGAAAACGCCCGGCTCGAGGCCGCATTCCTTGGCCAGCATCGTGAGCAGGAGCGCGTAGCTCGCGATGTTGAAAGGGACCCCGAGGGCGAGGTCTGCCGAACGTTGGTAGAGCTGTAGGTCGAGGCGTGGACCGCTCACGTAGAGCTGGAAAAGGAGGTGGCAAGGTGGCAGCTTCATGCGCGGCACGTCCGTTGGGTTCCAGGCGGAGACGAGGATGCGCCGGGAGCTTGGTTCCCGCTTGACGAGGTCGATGGCGGCACGAAGCTGGTCGAGGCCTTGGCCATCGCCCGTCGCTTCGCCGCCCCAGTTGCGCCACTGATGGCCATAAATAGGACCGAGCTCGCCCTGTTCGTCGGCCCAAGCATTCCAGATGGGGGTGTGTTCCGCGAGCCCGTCATGGATGTTCGTCGCGCCGCGTAAGAACCAGAGAAGTTCGCGAACGACCGCATCAAAGAGGACCTTCTTTGTCGTCACGAGTGGGAATCCCTCGCGCAGATCGTAACGGGATTGGGTTCCGAACAGGCTGAGCGTACCGGTACCGGTTCGATCACGGCGCTCTTCGCCCTGTTCGAGCACCCTTCGCACGAGCTCTAGGTACGCCTTCATCGTCGCCTCTGGGCGGACTCTGCTCGATTCAGCGGGACGGCACAACGACCGCTTTCGTCCGGCGTTCGGGCGCTATACTGAGCGGCACATGGCGGAGACGGCGAAGCTACCTCACGACGACCTCATCTTCGATTGGAACGAGTTCGAAAGGCGCGGGCGCGTCATCCCGAAGGGCGTCGAGTTCTTTGACGAGACGCTGCGTGACGGGTTGCAGAATCCGTCGGTCAGCGATCCCCCGCTCGATAAAAAGCTCGAGCTCCTGCACGAGATGGCCGCCCTCGGGATCCATGCGGCGGACATCGGTCTGCCCGGCAGTTCAAAGCGCGCGTTCGACGATTGCTTACGAATGTGTCGCGAGGTGAGCGACCACCGCTTGCCGATCAAGGTCGCGTTTGCTGGGCGGACGGTGGCGGCGGACATCCTGCCGATGATCGAGATCTCGCAGCGCGCCGGGATGCCTATCGAGGTTTACACGTTCATTGGCTCGAGCCCGATTCGGCAGTTCGCCGAGGATTGGGATCTCGACCTCATCTTGCGGCGCAGCGCCGAGGCCATCGACGTCGGAGTCAAGGCGGGCCTCGAGATCGCTTACGTGACCGAGGACACGACCCGCTCGCGTCCCGAGGTGCTCTCGGCGCTTTTCAAGATGGCCATCGATCACGGCGCGGCGCGCCTGTGTCTCTGCGATACCGTCGGACATTCGACGCCCGATGGCGTGCGCAACTTGATCGCCTTCGCGAAGAGCATCGTGGCCGGGTCGGGCTCGAGCGTGAAAATTGACTGGCACGGGCACAACGATCGCGGCCTCGCGCTCGTGAACGCTATTTGGGCACTTGAGTGCGGTGCGCACCGTGTTCATGGGACGGCGCTCGGCATCGGTGAGCGCGTCGGCAACGCCCCGATGGAACTCATTCTCCTCAACTTGAAGTTGCTAGGCCTGCTCGAAGACCACAATCTCGAGCGTTTGTTGACGTACTGCGAAAAAGCCGCCGCCGCCGTCGGCTGGTCCATTCCGATCAATTACCCACTCGTTGGTCGTGACGCCTTTCGCACGACCACGGGCGTTCACGCCGCGGCGATCATCAAAGCTAAAAACAAGGGCGACGACTGGTTGGCGGACCGAGTCTATTCGGGCGTGCCCGCCGGGATGTTCGGGCGGGAGCAAGAGATTGGCGTCGGCTACATGTCGGGCGCGTCGAATGTGACGTATTGGCTCCGTCATCGCGGCCTCGACGTGACGCCGGCGCGCGTGGACGCCGTCTTGACGCGCGCGAAAGGGCAGCCACAAAACCTGACCGAAGAGGAGATCCGCGAGGCACTCGCTTCGGTGGATTGAGCGAATGGGTGCGCCTGTGGAGCGCCTGACGCGTTGGCTTGCGGCCCTCGTGTGTCTCTTGTTCGTTGCGAGTCTAAGAGACGTGCCGCTTCGGGAGCCCGGCGCCCTTGGCCCGTTGGACACGCCTCAGAAAATCGGGACCTTGGTCGTGCGCGTCCATGCGAAAAGTGCCCCGCTCGACGGCGCCGAGGTGCGGGTTTTCGGCGAGCTTTCGGGTGGGCTCGAAGAGCTGGCTCGCACGGCGACGAGGAGTGGTGAAGCGCGTTTCGAAGGGTTGCCAAACGGGTCCGCGTGGCTCCTGGTCGCGGGGCTTGGATACGCGCGACTCGCTCGTTCGATGGCACTTGAAGCTGGGGACCAAGAAGTCGAGGTCGAGCTCTTGCCGGCCGAGTCCTTCGAGGTCGTGGTGGTGGATTCGGCGCAGCGACCCATACAAAATGCGGCCGTTTTCCTTCATGGCGCGGATCCGTTGCCGAGCGCGGCTTACACCGACCCGACCGGTCTAGCGGTCTTCGATGCGCTCGGACCCGCTCCTTATGCCGTGGAAATCGACGCCCCTGGGTTTGGTCGCAAGGTCTTGCCCGAGTTGACGGGCGCGGACTCGCCGCTGTTTGTGAAGCTCGAGCGCGAAGCGCAGCTCGTGGTGCAAGTTGTCGATTCGAGCGGCGCTCGGGTCCCCGAGGCGACCGTCCTCATCGCCGGAGGGACGCTCTCCTTGGCGAAAAGCGCACTCTCAAATGACGAAGGTCAGGTCACCTTCAGCGGCTTGTCGGGCGGCTTTTATGAGGTGCGGGCGAGTCGCGGCTCCGAGGTCACCGAGGTTGGGGATGGCGTGCTTCTCGAGCCAGGCGAGCATCGCGAGCTCGCGCTTCACCTCGTCGAGGGAGCGTTCGTGGAGATCCTCGTCACGGATGGCGACTCGCCCACGCCGGTGGCCGAAGCCGACGTGGCGCTCGTGGAGGGGGGGCTATCGTCGTTCCCGCTTTTCGGTCGCACGGGCCTCGACGGACTCGTGCGTCTCGGACCCATTGTGGGAGGAGATGCCGCCGTCTCGGCTGAGGCGAAGGGTTTCGTTCCGACGAGTGCCGTTTTCGTGGAGCAAGGTCAGCTCTCGGTGCGGGTTCCGCTTTTGCGAGCCGGTACGCTCAGCGGACGAATTGTCGACGAGCGCGGTTACCCGGTCGAAGGCGCCTCGCTCGAGGTGATAGGGGTCGCACTCGATGGCATGCCGATCGCCGAGAGCACGCTCCTCCTCGGTCTGCATCGCGATCACACTTTGCTCGCGGCGCCCGGTCCTCGGCCGTTCCTGCAGCGTGGCGAGCTCGGGGTCATGCCGTCCGTGCCCGGCGTTCCTCTCGCCTCTCCGGAGCGCAAGTCCGCATCGGTGATGCCGGAGGGCCGCGGCTTCGCTCGATGGGCGAGCCGGCAGGATGGCTATTTCGAACTCAAGCCCGTGACGCCCGGGCGCGTGCAGCTCCTTGCCCGTCATCCGAGCTATGTGGACACGCTGGCCGCAGTGCTCACGCTCGAGCCAGGGGCCTCGGCCGAGTTGACCCTGGTCCTAAGGCGAGGCGGAACGCTCGAAGGTCGCGTGTTTGAGGGCCAGCGTCGGCCCCTCGCGGGTGCCCGGCTCGAGCTCCTGACGCCCGACGGTGCTGTCGAGCGCCTCGCCTTCAGCGCGCCGGATGGAACCTTCGTATTTTCGGGTGTCCCCGCGGAGGTGGTCCTCGCGGTCGCCCGCCCCGAAGAGCCCGAGATTCTGGTTGAAAAACTGAGCATCGAGGTTCCGCCTGAGTCTCGCCGCGCCGTTGAGGTCACGCTGCCCAGCCGCCGTGAGTCCATAAAATTACAGGTTTTCGACGATCGCGGATTTCCCATGGATCGCGTCGAGATCCAGACAGCTTCGCTCGATCCCTCGACCGCGCTCACGCGGACGGTGTTCTCGGACGATTCAGGCGAAGCGGTGGTGCCGGGCGCTCTCGGCCTGCCGTTGCGTTTCGTCGCCAAGCGCCGAGGCCATGCGCCGCTCGTTACCGAAGTGGAAAAAGCGCCGGCCGTCATCGCGCTCGCCCTCTTGAGTGAAGTGTCACTCGAAGGTGATGTCCATGCCCGCGAGGGCTGGCAGAAGAACGCGCAGCTCACGTTGCTGACGCCTTCGGGTGAACGCCACGCCAAGACCGACGAGGCGGGTCGATTTCGGATTGGAGAGCTCGCACGGGGGCACACGCGCATTCTCGTGACGCACACCGGGTTTGCTTTTCAAGAGCAAGACCTCGTGCTCGAGCCCGACTCGCGGGGCCGTTTCGTGATGCCCACGATTGAGCTCATGCGCGGAGGCTCCGTCGAGGGGCTCGTCGTCGACGCAGAGGGCCGACCGGTCGCGGGTGCGCGGGTCGCTATCGGGCGTGTCCCCACGTATTTACCGGCGGGACCGCTGCCCCCAAGTGTCACTCAGAGCGACGCCGCCGGGCGCTTCACCCTCGTCGATCTCGAGCCGGGTGAGGCCTCCGTCGAGGCGTACAAACCGGGCGAGGGCCGCCAGTCGGTGGACGACCTTCGCGTCACGGCAGGCACTACGCGGCGGGAGGTTCGTATCGTGCTCGTCCCCGATGCTGACCCGGGTGGCCCGTCGGCTTCCGCTAGTCTCGCCATCACGTTGGGCGAGCATCGCCCGGCCAGTAAGCTCGCGCTCCTGCTCGATCACGTGCCTTATGGCGGCGAAGCTCAGCGTGCCGGTTTGCTCGCAGGTGACGAGCTTATCCGCGTCGACGGGCAGGTGGTGGCCTCGCTTGAAGACGCGCGTTCCAGGCTCGATGGACCGCTCGCGCACGACCTGGTTCTCGAGCTGTACCGACCGAAGACTGGGCGCTATCGCGTGCGCGTCCACCGTGAGAAATTGCGCCCATAAACACCCTTCTGGCGGAACGTGAGGCGGGCGCTTTACGACCGTTCGCCGAAGATCGCGGAGCCGACTCGCACCATCGTCGCGCCTTCCTCGATCGCCACCTCGAAGTCGTGGCTCATGCCCATCGACAGCTCGCGCAGGCGCGGATCCCCGAGGTCATCGCGCAAGCGTCGCAGCTGCCGGAACCAGCCCCGCGCTTCGTTCGGATCCGAGACGGCCGGCGGCATCGTCATCAGGCCACAGACGTCCACGGCCGCGCACTGGTTCGCGTGCGCCAAGAGCGCGGCGAGCGCCATCGGTTGGCAGCCGCTTTTCGTCTGTTCG
The DNA here is from genome assembly GCA_947502375.1 of Polyangiaceae bacterium. Lineage (GTDB taxonomy): Bacteria > Myxococcota_A > Polyangia > Polyangiales > Polyangiaceae > SYFR01. Next base: position 3,979 of record CANMZR010000103.1, on the reverse strand, counting down.
TCGGCCACATTCACCTGCAGCAGGATCTCCGCGCGCACGCCGGCCGCTTGTGCCCGCACGTCGAGTTCCGTCACGAGTGCTTCTCGGTCCACGGCGTGAAAGAGGGCGACCTTCCCAACGAGCGCGCGAACCTTGTTCGTCTGAAGATGGCCGATGTGGTGGATGCGTAGCTGCAGGTCGGCGAGCTCGGCCGCCTTTTCAAGAAGTTCCTGCGCGTAGTTTTCTCCGAACTCCCGGCAACCGGCGTCGTAGGCCCGGCGGATTTCTTCGACGGGTTTCCGTTTGCTGACCGCGATGAGCGTCACACTTTCGGGTGAGCGCATCGCGCGGCAGGCAGCCTCATTCACGCGCGCGCGAACGGCGTTCACATTTTTTTCGATGGCGCTCATTCTTGGCCGACCGTCCTTTGATGGTCCCTTCGCTGGGTGATCGTCTATAGATTGCTCCCGAGTGCAATCTTCCTCCGCACAAACCTTCGATCTCAATGTTTCGGAAGCCGTCGGGCGTTTGCGCGTGAATCTCGACGCACTTGCGGCACGTCAACCCGTGCTCGCAGAGCTCGTCCGGAACGCGCAGCCGGCGCCGGTGCTCGTCGCCAAGAACGGGCAGCCAACGTGTCAGTTTTCGGTGGCTGGAACCACCCGCTGGGTTCACTCCGCTTACGATCCGGTCGGCGAGGCCATGCGCTTCGCTCGCTTGGTTCCGGCCGCTGCGACGGCGGTCCTGCTCGTCGGAGGGGGTCTCGGTCACTTGCCGGCGGTGCTCGTCGCTCGAGACCCCGCGCGCCTGGTGATCGTCGTCGAACCCGAGCTCCGTTTCGTTCGCGCGATGTTCATGCTGTTCGATCTGAGTGATGCGCTCCGGACTGGACGCTTGGTGGTTTTACGCGCCGCGGAAGAAGACGCGCCCTACGTCGCCGAGTTGCCCGAGGACCCCTTCGTGCTTCGTTGGCCGGCGCTTCAAGACGTCTACGCGGACAAGCTCAGGCATTTGCGTTATTTGCGCCGCCGCAGAGGCGAGCGAGGGCGCATCATCGCCGTCGCTTACAAGCTGTTACTCGGTGACATTGTCGAGGAGCTCGAGCTGCTCGGGTTTGCGGTTCGCGTCGTGGAGCCAGGAGAGCTGACCGTCGACTCTTTTCGCGAGCTCGCGGCGACCGTTCGGCCCCACCTGCTCTTCTCGATGAATCACAGCCCAGAGCTGGCGCTCGTCGCGACGCGGCAGGGAATTGGCTACGTTTCCTGGACGATCGATCCCTTACCGTCGGCGCGGCTGCACGTTCACCCGGGCACCGACGTCAGCCGCTGTTTATCTTTTGCGCACGCGCATCGGCTGGTCGCGGCGTTGCGTGGAGCCGGTCTTCCGAACGCGTTCTATTTGCCGCTCGCGGCGGGCCGGCAACGTCATGCGCTTGTGGAGTCGGCGAGCCTTCGTACACCCGGCGCTCCGGTGAGTTTCGCGGGGGTGTCGCTCGCGGTGGAACGCGAAGGTCTCGTGCGCCGCCTCCGTCAGCTCGGGAGCAATGCGTCGCTCGAGGCGCGTCTCGAAGCGTGGATCACCGAGGAATTCCGGGCGCACGGTCATGCGCTCACGTACGCGGGGTTGCGAGCGGATGGCTCCGCCTTGCCTGCTTGGTTGCTCGGAGCGTTGCCTCGGGCCGATGCGGTCGAGCTCACCGATCGCATCAACGGAACGCTCTCGCATCTGTTGCGTTTGCACCGCGTCGAGCAGCTCCTGCCCGAGGGTATTCACGTCTGGGGGGATGAAGGCTGGGAAGGCTTTGGCGAAGCGTACCGTGGCCGCGCGGAACACGGGGCGCAGCTCACCGGGATCTACCACGCGAGCGCCGTCAACCTGGACATCCCGCGCCTCTATCAGCGCGACATCGCGACCATGCGGGTTTTTGACATCCTCGCCTGTGGGGGCGTCCTTTTAACCGAGCCGACCCCGCAGCTCCTCGAGTTTTTCCGCGAAGGCGAACACCTTTTCACCTACCGAAACGACCTCGAGATGGTCGCTCGCGTCAAGCAACTTGTCAGCGATCCCGTGGGTGCTCGGCTCGTTGGCGAGCAAGGTCGTCAGCTTGTTTTGCGTGAGCATCTCTTGTCGCATCGGGTGGCCAGGATGGTGTCCGAGGCCGAGGCTCGCGGGCTTGTGGGTCCGCCTATTCCCGTGGCTTGAGGGCGACGACGGCTCAGACTTGGCACTCGGTGCGACAGCGTCGCAGCACCGGCAGGGCCTCGTGTTCGAGAAGGTCCGCTAAGCGCACGCCATCCTGGGCCGCTTGCGCATCGCTGAGTTCGGCGATGACCTGGCAGAGGCGTTGCTCGACGGCGCGCAGTTCTTTTCTCTCGGGTGCGGCTTGGGTGGCCTGGGCAACGGCACGGTGGATGACACCCAGGGCTTCGCTGACGCCAATCATGCCCTCGGCGGCGACCATGCGGTTCCCAATTCGGTGGGCGTCACCGCACGAGCTGACCAGCTCCAAGTAGCCAGGGAACGCATCGAGAAGGGAGCGCAGAGGCGAGCTGTCGAGCGACACGACGGGCGTAAACTGAAGGCCGCGTTGCCGCTGATTCGCGATCTCGAGCAGGCGCGCTTGAAAGTTCAGGATGGTTCGCTTCAGCCCTTCTCGGATGTCGATAACCGGTTCGAAGTTTAAGAGTTGGCGGGCTTTGGTGATGTCGGGCTGGCGCTTCTTCGGGTCGTCTTCTGGCAGTCCGCGCCGCACGATCGGCAGGTTCGTTTCGGTCAACTCGCGCACGAGGCCGGCGAGGTCCTGGATGGTGAGCTCGCCCGGATTGCCGAGGTTCACCGGACCTTCGAAGGCGTTGACGAAAGCTACCCGCAGGAGCCCCTCGATGAGGTCGTCGACATAGCAAAAGGAACGACTCTGCGAACCGTCACCGAAGACCGTCAGCGGCTGCCCCATCAACGCTTGGGTGATGAAGCTCGAAACGACACGCCCATCGTCGAACGCCATCCGCGGTCCGTAGGTGTTGAAGATGCGCACGATGCGAGCGTCTACCCGCCAACGGCGGTAGGCGTCGTGGAGCAGCGTTTCGGCGCAGCGCTTGCCCTCGTCGTAGCAGGAGCGCTCACCGATCGGATTCACGTTGCCCCAATAACTCTCGGGCTGCGGGTGCACGAGCGGATCGCCGTACACCTCGGAGGTCGAGGCGTGCACGATGGTGCAGTTGCGGCCGCGCGCCATCTCGATGAGTCGCTGCGCGCCGAGCACACTGGTTGTCAACGTCGCGTAGGGGTCGTGCTGGTAATGGATCGGAGACGCCGGGCAGGCAAAATTGAAGACAAGCTCGGCGTAAACCGGAAGTTTTTCGCGCACGTCTCCGATTTCGAAATGGAAATGAGGGTGGCGCCCGGCCGCGTCGAGATTGATGAGATCACCGGTCATCAAATTATCGAGCCCGACCACCTCGAAGCCCTCCTCGAGCAGGCGGTCGCATAAATGGGACCCGAGAAACCCTGCGGCTCCGGTCACGAGTGCTGTTCGACGAACCGTGCCTAGGCCCATGGCGCGACCCTAACATCGCCAAGGCTTCTGGGCAGAATCTCCGCGAACTTCGGGTCCCATTGCCCCGCTGTGTGCCAGCTTGTGCCGCGTCCAGAAGTGCTTTTCGCGCTCAAACATGCGCGTCCTTCGTGGCACGCTTGGTGCTAGCCTTAGAGCCGATACACGGAGAACCGAACCTTCACGAGCCTGTCGCTCTCGTTTGAGAGTCTGGTCCCGATCGAGATCCCACCCATGAAGATCAAATATTTGTTTTTGCTCCTGGCACAAAGCCTCGTCGTCGCGATGCTCACTGGCTGCAGCTTCAATCCGCAACCCGAGCCCCCTGATGAGACGGATGCTTCGGACGTCACGTCTGGAGGCCCGTCCAACGCAGAAAACACGGGCAGCGCGACTAGCACGGACGGCACGGGCGGCGCGGGCGGCGCGGGCGGCGCGGGCGGCGCG
>CANMZR010000102.1 GCA_947502375.1 Polyangiaceae bacterium | reverse complement strand
GTTGTTCGGCAGGCGATGCTCGAAGGAGCCATTGATATGCACCTCTTCGAGCGCGCCCGTGATGAGTGCGAGCAGGTAATCGCGCTGCTCACGGAGCCGTTCGGCCTCGGCGCGCCACTCCTCGCTGAGAATGGCACAGGCTTTACCGAAGCCGACGATCCCCGGGACGTTCAAGGTGCCCGAGCGCATGCCGAACTCGTGCCCTCCGCCATCCATCTCGGTCGCGATGCGAACGCGCGGTCGCGAGCGCCGGACGTAGAGCGCTCCCACGCCCTTCGGTCCGTACAGTTTGTGAGCCGTGAGCGACGCGAGATCGACGTTCATGTCTTCAACGTCAAACGGGATCTTGCCGATGCCTTGCACGGCGTCGCAGTGGAGAAGCACCCCGCGTTCGCGTGTGATAGCACCGATTTCCTTGATGGGCTGCACGGTGCCGACTTCGTTGTTCGCGAGCATCACGCTGACGAGGATGGTCTTGTCCGTGATGGCCCTGCGAACGTCTTCGGGGGCGATTCGACCGAGCTTGTCCACGCCGAGGTAGGTCACCTCGAAGCCCTCGTGTTCGAGGCGCTTGCAGGTGTCGAGCACGGCCTTGTGCTCGATTTTCGTGGTGATGATGTGGTTGCCCTTCTCTCGGTAGAAGTGCGCCACGCCCTTGATGGCGAGGTTGTTGCTCTCGGTTGCGCCGGAGGTAAAGACGATCTCTTTCGCCTTGGTTGCGCCGATGAGCTTGGCCACCTGTTCGCGCGCGGTTGAGACGCTTTCATCGGCGCTCCACCCGAAGCTGTGGCTCCGACTCGCGGCGTTGCCAAACACCTCTGTGAAGTAGGGCACCATCGTCTCCACAACGCGCGGGTCAGCCGGGGTTGTCGCGTGGTAATCCATGTAAATAGGCAGCTTCAGCGTCATGGCTTCGGTGACTCCGCGGTGGCGTAAATTCCCGCAACGAGCTCCGGCTCGGCGTGGGTTTCTTCGTGGTTTGTGCACGCGCTGCAAGCTGCGACGAGTTCGTTTGGGTCGCAGGTCTTGCAGGTCGTGAGGTAGTCGAGACTCGCCTCGACCTCGCCTTCGAGAATCGAAAGCCGAGCGATCTGGGTGCGCACTTCTTCCAGTTTTTGCTGGTAAATCGCACGAATTTTTCGCATCGCCTCGGGCGCGCTCGCCGCTTGGCCCCAGACCGTGAGGATCTGCTGAATTTGCGCGAGGCTCATCCCGAGCTCGTGGAGCTTTCCGACCCAGCGGACCCGCGCGATGGCGTCTTTGGCGTAGAGCCGATACCGCCCCTTGGACCGTGCGTGCGGGCGCAGAAGACCGACGCTCTCGTAATGGTGAATGGCCCGTACGGTCTTGCCAACTTCACGCGCTAGATCGCCCACTTGGAGCAGCCCGTCCAGGTCGCCTTCCGCGTCCGAAACCGGAGCCACTCCCGGTGCCAGCACGAACACGCGCTTCGACGCGGGATCCTGTGTCGGGCCGAGAGCAGGCGCATCTCCGTGCAACGCTTCGATGCGTTTGCCGACGATGGGCAGTCGATGGAGGTTCGACATGAGGTTTCTGGATTCCGGAGAGGAGCAATTCTGTCTTGCGTGCCGGGGTTGCTTAGCGTCCCGGCGTCTGCGTGTCAAACCCATACCCTTACGCACACGTTAGGGTTGGGCTTCTCTACCGATAGCGCGTCGGCAGCGGCTGTCAACTCGCCCGGTCAAAACTCTTCCGTCCAGCGTTGTTTTCGCGCTGGAGCTGAAGCGCGGGGGCTCGTTGTCGTCGTGGTGAAGCGCTTCAGCCGCCGCCGCGAGCCGGCTTAGCCGCCGTGTGCTTCACTCCGTGGGCCCTCGCCACGCGCGGCGTGTTGGAGGTGAAACTCGATGTGGGCAAGGCCTTCTTCGAGGCCCCGCTCGGCTCGGAAGCCAAGGTGTTTTTCGGCCTGCGCGGTGTCTGCAATCGAGTGCAGAATGTCGCCGGTACGCAGCGGTCCGTGGAGTGGCAGCCGCCCGGGATAGCCGCAAATACGAGCGATCGCGGCCGCGAGCTCCGCGACCGAGGTTGGCCGTCCTGACGCGACATTCAGTGCGAGCGCACCTTCGATTGGAGCCACGGCGGCGAGGAGGTTCGCCCGGACGACGTCTCGCACGTCGATAAAATCACGGGTCTGGTTGCCGTCACCAAAGATGGTGGGCGCTCCACCGGCTCGGTAGGCCTCAAAAAAACGCGGTACCACGGCTGCGTAGGGTCCGTTCGGATCCTGGCGCGGTCCAAACACATTGAAGTAGCGCAAGCCCACCAACGAAAGTCCGAAGGCGCGTGCGTAGCTGTCCGCGAGCTCCTCATCCATGTGTTTCGTGAGCGCATAAATCGACTGGGGCGTTCCTTCTTCGCCTTCGGATTGGGGCAGGGCGGAGCAGTCGCCGAACACACTCGATGAGCTCGCATAAACGACTCTCGAGATGCTGAGTTTGCGTGCTGCCGCAAAGATGTTCGCGGTGCCGCCGACGTTGATGGCGACGGTCGTCGCGGGGTCATCCATCGAGCGCGGGACCGAGCAGATGGCCGCTTCGTGGAAGATAACGGACACGCCCTTGCACGCACGCTCACAGGTGGCGAGATCGCGAATGTCGCCGAGGAGCAGCTCGGCCGCTTCGGCACCGGCGAGGTTTTCGCGCTTGCCGGTCGAGAGATCGTCGAGGATCCGCACTTCGGCCCCAGCGTCGAGTAAGCCGCGCACGAGATGCGAGCCAATGAATCCGGCTCCCCCGGTGACCAGCACGACTCGGCCGCCGAGGGAGGACGTCAAGCCTTCACCACGTTCGAGCGTGGCGTTCGGTACACGCCGCGGGAATCGATGATCAAAAGCGCGTGCTCGGCGAGCATCGCGTAATCGACCGCAGTGTGATCGGTGGCGATCAAGACCGCATCGTAGCTCGCGACGTTTTCGGGGGTAAGCGGCACCGACGGCTGCTTTTTAAGCGTCGGGAAACTCCGCTTCGTTGGCATCTCGGGTACGTGCGGGTCGTGGTAGTCGACAACCGCGCCGGCTTCATGAAGCAAGCGCATGAGCTCGAACGAGGGGGCCTCTCGGGTGTCGTCAACGTTCTTCTTGTAAGCCAGCCCGAGGAGCAACACGCGGCTGCCGTTCACCGGTTTTTTCTGTGCATTGAGGGCCTGTGACAGCTTGTCGATGACGTAGCGCGGCATCGACACATTGACCTCCCCGGCGAGCTCGACGAAGCGGGTCGCGACGCCGAATTCCCGGGCCTTCCAGGTGAGGTAGAACGGATCGAGTGGAATGCAGTGGCCACCTAGGCCCGGCCCCGGATTGAACCGCATGAACCCGAACGGCTTCGTTTCGGCCGCGTCGAGCACCTCCCAGATGTCGATGCCCATACGGTCGTAGATGACCTTCAGCTCGTTCACGAGGGCGATGTTGACGGCACGGAAGATGTTCTCCGTGAGCTTGGTCGCTTCGGCGGCGCGCGCGGAAGAGACGGCGATGACACGATCGATTGCCAGCTCGTAGAGCGCGACGGCCAGCTTCGTTGACAGAACGTCGAGGCCGCCGACGATCTTTGGGATCGTTTTCGTGTCGAAGGAAGGGTTGCCCGGATCTTCGCGTTCGGGCGAGAACGCCAGGAAAAAGTCCTTCCCTGCCACCATGCCGGTTTGCTCGAGGATCCCGCGGACGAGCTCGTCGGTCGTGCCCGGGTAAGTTGTCGATTCGAGCACGATGAGCTGCCCCGGCCGCAGCCGATCACGCGTGGCTTCGGCCGTGGCGACCACATAGCGCATGTCGGGCTCGCGCTGCAGGGTGAGAGGCGTCGGCACGGCGATCAGGATGGCGTCGCACTCGGCGAGGCGGTTGAAATCGCTCGTCGCATCGAAGCGCCCCGCCGCACGCGCTCGCTGCACGCGCTCGGCACCAAGGTGAACAATGTAGGTTTCGTTCCGCGCGAGAACGTCGATCTTTTTTTGATCGACGTCAAAGCCGAGGACCGGGAAGCCTTTCTCGCAGAAGGTCAAGGCCAGCGGGAGCCCGACGTACCCAAGGCCCACAATGCCTACGAGCGCCTGTCGGTTTTGAATTTTGCTGAGGAGTTCGTGTCCGTTTTCGCTCGTCATTCGAGTGCCCTTCTTACAACAGCGGGTTGGTTGCCGCACCCTGTCGAGCGTTCATTGCGGGTCGAAAGCCAGCCGCACACCGAGGTTCGAAAAGCGCGCCAGTGGAGGGTAGGCATTCTTTCCCGAGCAGCCAATGCTCCAGGGCAAGTTGTTCCACGCCCCACCCCTTACGGCTCGCTGTGGGCCGTAGGGGCCCGCGGTGGCGCGTTCGTCCTGGGTCCACTGCCAGACCGAGCCGCACAGGTCATGGATCCCGAAAGGGCTTACGCCGCGAGGGAAAATACCGACGGGAACGGTCCTTCGGGGACCGTTCTCTCGATGGCTCGACGCGTGCTCGTCCCAGTCGTCACCCCACGGATAGTCGCGCGCATCTTTCCCTCGTGCGGCGCGCTCCCACTCGAGCTCGGTCGGCAAGCGTGCGGCGCGAAAGGTCGCGTAGGCTTCGGCCTCGAAGGCGCTCACGCCCACCACGGGGTGATTCGGCACCAAATACGCGGCCCATTCGGTTTCGCCCCAAAATCGCGGTCGTTCGATGTCCTCGTCGAGGCGCCAAGACCAACCCTCGGACGACCAGAGGGACGCGTCCTCGTAGCCGTCGGCCGCGATGAAGCCCGCGTACTCACCCACCGTCACCGGATACGCTGCCAGCGCAAACGCTTCCACCGTCACGGCTTCGACGGCGCTCTCCTTCGAGTCCTTGTGGTGGAGCGTGCCCGCGGGAATTTCGATGCGGTCACCAAGGACAATTCGTGGATCCCCAAGTCGGGCGAGCTCCACCGCGGTCGCCAGCCGAAGCTCAAGGCTCGCGTCTTTGTCGGCCAGGATCGTTCGCCAGGGTTGGTGCGGCATCCGGGCCTGTCAGACTTCGCGCGGCTCGCGCTTTCGCCCGCGTTTCATCGGCATCATGGCGAGAAAAATCGCCCGCAAGAGGCGCGCATTGTGGACGCGTCCCTTGGCGAGGATCCACACGCGGACGCCGCGTGCAGCCGCGCGATAGAGCGTCCACCAGATCGCGAGCCCGAGCGCAATCGAGCCGACCATGCCCACGCGCGACCACGGCGCTTGCATGCCGAACGACTGCCGCACGCCATAAAGCCCGACGAGTGAGCCTGCAAAAATCGCTATGAAGCGCACGATCATGCCCCGCCTCGCGCCGTAGTCCACGCGCTGGTTGCGCCACACGGTATCCGGCAGGTTCTTCGCTTCGGGGTCCGAGACCATCACGAGCCGTCCGCCGCACTCGCTGCAAGCGAAGCCACCTGCGTTGACGTAGTGGCAATCGAGGCAGACTTTGACCACGGTTCCCCGGAACTACCACGAGGCCGAGGGGCGCGCTACTTGGGGGTCGGGATGGTGTTGACACTCACCGTCGTGCCCGGAGTGGCTATCCACTTGAAGTTGTCCACGAGCACGGTCGAGTCCCAGGCTTGATCACCGGTGTCCCAAATCGCGAACCGCACCTCGATGGTTTCGCCGCCTTTCACGGGGGCCTGGGTCGTTAGCCAGCTCGTGGCCCCGGCGTCATCCCAGGTGTCGAAGCCGGTGCCAAGAAGCTCCTTTTCCCCCAGCGAGCAGCCAGCGCAGACCTCGAAAAATGCAATGTTTACGCTGACGGGATTCTTCTTTGAGTCGAAAGAAATGTTTCCGTTGATGGCGCCCATCGGGGGCGGGCTCACGAGCGCGATGAATTGGTCGTTGAACGAAGTGCAGACCCACTCGGGGTATTCGAACGAGTAGAAATTGAAGTCGAACGAATAGCCCGTCGCGTTCGATGGGGTCTTCAGCTTCAACGACAGCGCAACGTCATCGTTGATGTCGGTAGCGCCACTGCAGTTCGGAACGCTCTGCGGGAAGCCGTTCGGCGGCGTACCGTTGTCGAGGCCGTAACAAGAGTTGTTGCCACAGGCGTCCGGCATCGAGGCGTCCCGCGCGTGGCCAGAGGAAAGCCCGAGCATGGAGCCGCCCTCGCGCGGCTTGACGTTGCTGCCAAATTTCGAAAGGAGCCCCACCTGAGCTCCCGGGTTCGCGGGTTGCCCGTCCGCGCGCGTGTACGCGGCCGAGACCACGCCCCAGCCCTTTTCGGCAGGCTTTAAGGGCTTGCAGAGTCCGACCGAGGCCGCGCCCTTGCGCGGATCGAGGTCACTCAGCGATAGGTTCGCGTCGCAAGGCGAGAGAGGCTCGTCGACCGTGCCGTCGCAGTTCTCGTCGCTCGGCTTCGCCTTCGGGTCCTTTGGATCCGTCGCCACTTCGACCGCGCCCGGGTTCACGTTCGGATCGCAGTCGTTGCAGTCTCCCTCGTTCGCCGAGAAACCATCCGCATCGCCGTCGTCCGCGGCTCCACTCTCGCAGGTGTCTCCGGAGCCGCTAGAGCCGTTCCCGCCGCTAGGGTCGAAAGCGCCCGAGCTCGCGGCATCCAAGGTGCCTGAACTCCCCCCTGGGCCACTGGCGAAGCTTGTGCCGCCTTTGTCGAAGTTCGAGCGGTTGGCGACGGAACAGGCTGCACCCAAAAGCAGAATCCCGACGAGTCCGAGTTTTGACCGCGCGATTTTTCGATGCATATTCACTCGGTTTTTGGAGACAATCACGCTTTGGTGGCGTGAGATAGCAATTCGCATGCCAAAGGCGCGAGGCCCCGACGTTTACGGCCCGGTTCAGAAAAAGGCCAACGAACTCCCGAGGAATGCGCCGTTTTTGAAGGGACACCGCGGCACTCGAGCCTCACGCCACGCCTCCTCGAAGGCCCAGCACGGATCGGTGCTCGTCCATGCGCGGTGGTCCATTCGTCGAGCACCACGGAACCCCGTCCGCGGCGGTCGCCTGCTGAGGCGGGGCGCTGTCGTTGGGCCTGCCGGCCGCGAGCGATTCAGGTCGTCGTGGAGAGGCCGTTCGTCTTACCGTTTTTCTTGCTCGTCGAGGTCGCCTTCGTGGGGCTGAAAGCGGCGGCGATTTCCTCTGCGCGGTCGGTTTTCTCCCACGAGAATTCCTTCCGACCGAAGTGGCCGTAGGCTGCCGTCGGCAAGTAGATTGGACGCAAAAGGTCGAGCTGCTCGATGATCGCTTTCGGGCGCATGTCGAACTTGGCTTGGATGTAGCTCTCGAGTTTTTGTTCGTCGACTTTCGACGTGCCGAACGTGTTGACGTGCACGCCGACCGGCTGGGCCACGCCGATCGCGTAAGCGATTTGCACTTCGCAGCGATCCGCCAGGCCAGACTTGACGATGTTTTTCGCAACGTAGCGAGCGTAGTAGCACGCGGAGCGATCCACTTTCGTCGGGTCCTTGCCGCTGAATGCGCCGCCGCCGTGACGGCCCATGCCGCCGTAGGTATCGACGATGATCTTGCGGCCGGTGAGGCCGGCATCGCCCTGGGGTCCACCGATGACGAAACGTCCGGTTGGGTTCAAGTAGACCTTCACTTTTTTATCGAGGAGCTTCGCCGGGATCACCTTCTCGATGACCTCCGCACGGAGCGCATCGCAGAGGTCCTTGTGCTTCACTTCCGCCGCGTGCTGGGTCGAGATGACAAGCGCGGTGATCTGGGTTGGCTGGTCGTTCTCGTACTGGAAAGTGACCTGCGTCTTGCCGTCTGGCCGCAGCCAGTTGAGCTTGCCGTTCTTCCGTACCTTGGCGAGCTGCCGCGCGAGGTTGTGCGCGTACCAGATCGGCGCCGGCATCAGATCCGGCGTCTCATTGGTCGCGTACCCGAACATCAAGCCCTGGTCGCCTGCGCCTTGCTCCTTGTGCTTGCCTGCGCCTTCGTTGACGCCTTGCGCAATGTCTGGCGATTGCTTTTCGATAGCGCTCATCACCGCGCACGTTCGCCAATCGAAGCCCATCTCGGAGCTCGAGTAACCGATCTCGCGAACGGTCGCGCGGACGAGGTCGGTTATCTGAATGATGGCGTTCGTGGTGACTTCGCCGCCGACGACGACCATGCCTGTCTTGGTAAAACTTTCCACCGCAACGCGCGAACGCGGATCTTGCTCGAGGTATGCGTCGAGAATGGCGTCCGAGATCTGGTCGCACATCTTGTCGGGATGTCCTTCGGTCACGGATTCGGAGGTAAATTGGTAGGAACGCATAGAGCGCGTCACTTAGCCTGTCCACGGCCCGCGCGTCAACGCAGGCGACGCCACAAAATGCGGAAGCCGGCACCGTTCTCGCGGTACCGGCTCGCCCGGAGGGTGAAACCAGGTCCTTCTGGTCTCGTCGTGTCGAGTTCAGGAACCGGACGTCACTTGCCCGCCATCTGTTCCAGCTTTTGGACGAGGTCGCTCGTGAACGTGCCCTGCCCGAGCTGCTGACGGACCTTCTTGAAGGTGTCGTTCCAAACGCCGCGCTCTGCGTCGGTGAGCGTGACAAGTGTCATGTGGGCTTTGATGGTGTCGAACGCTTTCGCGTCCTCGAGGCGGATCTTCTTGGTGAGCTTTTTTCCAGCCTTTCGACCCGTTTTGGTCACGATCTCAAGTTCGTCTGCATTCAACGATGAGAGCGTTTTTTGTGACATCACGAGCCCACCGACGCCCACGCCGACGACATCCTCGTTTACGTGGTCGAGGTGCGCCTGCCACTGCAATGTCACCGCGGGCAACGAAGGCACCGTGATCACCGTGATCGCTCCCGAGGACAGCTTCGGCAAAAGCTCCGGCACGCCCGAGAGCACGGGCGTGTACCCGATGACCGAGGAGGTCACCGGAGCTATCGGGTCGTCCGACCAGGCGTAGACCTTCATCGACTTCAAGTCCGACGGTGACTTGACCGCCGCGCCTTTCGACATCGTGTGAGCGAGACCCACGTCGCCCGAACCGAGGAGCGCGAAGCCTTCTTTCTTGAAGGCCTCTTGGAACTCGGGGAGCAGGCTTTCACGAGCGCTGTCGAGCTTCTCCCAGCTGTTGAACAGTCCCGGCATCTGCAAGGCCAACATCGGCTTGTGAATGGCGCTCAGACCGACGGAGGTGACGGCCGCCCCATCGAGCTGACCTGCGCGCATCTTCGCGACCATGGCTTTTTCGTCGCCCTGCGCGGCGTTGAAGTACCAATTGAGCGTGACGGCGCCCTTGGTCTCCTTGTCGACTTTCTTTGCCCAGCCCTTGAAGACTTTGCCCCAGGGGCTTTTCTTCGGAGCGAGCGTGCCGAGCGAAAGCTCCTTGGCGCTCGCGGGCACGGTGGCCGCGAGGCCGGAGGTGGCGAGCAGCGCGCCGAGAATCGGACCCAAAGCTTTGCGCAGCATCATCGTGATGGTTCTCCAAAAAACGTCGAGGGGAAGGGGAAGCCGGTTTGCACCGTTCTCCCGTGCATAAGGCGCCGGGAAGTTAACACGCCCGTGCTGGGCGGGGGGATTCCAATGCACCTGTCGCCTTCGTATCACGCTTCAGTCGACGCGCTCTCGCTCGGGCACGACTTTGGCGCCCGCTCGAAAGGGTTCCCTTACGACCGTGAGTTCGAGGACCCGTTCTCCGCGCAGGACCGTCAACGTCACGGAGGTCCCGACGGGGCCTCGTAAGAGCGCCACGACGCCCGCCACAGCGAGCTCGTCCACGTGGTTCCCGTCCACCATTTTGATGCGATCTCCCACGCGAAGTCCCGCTCGCTCGGCCGGGCTGCGTTCCGGAATCGCCATCGCGAAGACCCAGCCCGACGAAGTTTCGCGCTCGAGAATCGCTCCGATCGAACCCGTTTTCGCCAGCGTCGCCGAGCATCCCATCGTCCAACACGCCGCTGCGAACGCGGCCAAGACCACGACGCGGGGGAGAACCCCTGCGCCTAGCAGACGAGACCAGGAGGCCGACACTTCCTAGCTCGAGGGTCAGTGTTTCGATTGCGATTCACGGTGATCGAGAGCCGCGAAGCGCGCCTCGAGAGCGGCGTCACTCGAGAGCTCGTGGGCGCTCGGGATAGGTGGGGCACCGCCGGGCGTGCCGATGCGCAGGCGTTGTGCTGGGACGTAAACAATCTGGCCATCTTCGGTGACGTCGGAACGAAGGAGGCCTTCCGCAGAAAGCTGAATGAGCCATTGGTCGGCTTTTTCCTCGGAGGCTCCGAGATGCTGGGCGAGCGCGGCGGCCAGAATGGGCTCGGTGGCGCCGGACGCCACGTCGCGAACGGCGCGGTGCCAAGCCCGCTCGATGGAGGCGACGAGCTTCTTCGAATACGCGGCGCTTCGAAAAAGACCCGCGACAAACACGAGCGCGAAAGGCGCGCCCAGTGCCAAGAACACGTGGCCAATCGTCACGAGCCACGCCGCATCGGAACGCGCGAAAAGGACCCCGAGGAGCGCGGCTAGGCTCGCGAAAACCCCGCTGCATCCCGCTCCGATGCGCCACGCCGTCCGGCGCGTGTAAGCGTCCTTGGCTGCGCGAAGGGCCTCGACCTCCCCGCCGCTCGTGTGGGCTTCACCGTGAATGCGGGGGCCGCCGCAAACCGAGCATATTTGAAGCAATTCCTCGTGAGGAACCGTGGTTCCAACGTGGTTGGCGTGCGGGCATTGGGAGGGCTTCATAGAACGGGACGATTCATAGGACGGGACGTGGTGCGCCGAGGCCGGCGGGTAAAGTCTCGGTCGAGCTATCAGGTGACGCGGCGAAGGTCTTGAGGAGGGTGGTGAAGAGGGTCTTGCCATCGACGCAGCCGTGGACCGGCTCGCTCATGCGCTCGGGGTGGGGCATCAGCCCGAGGATGTTTCGTGACGGGCCGCCATAGACGCCCGCTATCGAGTCGACGGAGCCATTCGGGTTCGCGTTGGCGTCCACGCGTCCATCCGCGTGCGCGTAACGAAACGCGATTCGCTCCTCGGCTTCAAGGACTCGCAGCGTGGCCGCGTCGGCGTGGTAGCGCCCCTCGGCGTGAGCGATGGGCAAGCGCAAGACCGCACCCGGTCGCTCCGTGAAGGGGCCTTCTGCCTCCGCCCGTAAAAAGACGTCGCGGCACTCAAAACGAAGGTGGATATTTTGCAGCAAAGCTCCTGGTAACAGCCCAACTTCCGTCAAGATTTGAAAGCCGTTGCAGACGCCGAGCACATAGCCTCCCCTGGCCGCATGGCGACGAATCGCGCCGATGATCGGGCTTGTTCGCGCGATGGCACCGCACCGCAGGTAATCGCCAAACGAAAAACCGCCGGGTAGCGCCACGAGGTCGGTGCCTTCGGGGAGTTCTGCGTCTCGGTGCCACACGACCTCCGTCGGGATGCCGACCACGTCACGCAGCGTGCGAAGCATTTCGACGTCGGAGTTCGAACCAGGAAAAAGGACGACCGCAGCGCGCATGGGCTTTGGACTATACGCGCTTACGGGAACGGCTGTCCGGGTTGACCGCGCTGAAAGTGGAACTTGAAGCGCCCGGTCACCCGCGAGGTCTTCTCGGCGGGCACGTCGACGGTCCCGGGGATGGCGTCTCGTGGGTCGGCCACGAGGATGTCGAAGGTCGCGTCGGTGAGCTTCTCGGAGCCCACGGACTCATTGGGGTCGCCGCTGAACAGTGCCGCAAAGGTGACGCTTCCGCGCAGCCCAAAAAGCGCCACATTTTGGCTGTGACACGAATTCTGAAGATTCAGGGCCACGCTTATTCGCGGCGCGGGACCGTCGGCAAGACCGGGAGCGATCTCCTTGAACAGCTGCGGCGCGAGACCCACCTCAATGGGCTTTCCGAGCTCGTTCGCGCGGAGGGAACCCAGCTCGTTGACAAGCACCTCGAGGCCATCCGATACCTCCTGGAGATCACTGCCGCGCTGGATCCGAATATGCAGCGTTTCTCGGAACGGGACGGCACCAAAGAAGTCGGGCGCGAGCTCGAAAGGGCCGTTCCAGCAGTCCGCCGCATAGAGCGCGTCGCTGTGAACCTGTCCGTCGCCTTCACCGAGAACGGCGCAGGCGCTCGTGCTTATCGCGAGTCCTAGCCCGAGCGCGCGCCACCTCATGCCTTCTCTTCGTGCCCCTTAAAAATCGTTGCGCCGCCCAGTACGCGATCGCCATCGTACGCGACGGCAACTTGGCCTGGTGCGACCGCGCGAACGGGCTCGTCGAAGGTCACCAGGTACTGCAAGCCGCCTTCGGCGCGACGCTCCTCGATGGTTGCGGCTTGTGGCCGATGCTGTGAGCGAACTTTGACGTTGGCGCGCAGCGGAAACGTCACTCCGTCGGCCCACGAGCCATCGATGAGGGTGGCACTTCGCGAAGCCGCCTCCGCGCCCACGACGACCGCGTTCTGGGACGCGTCGATCGCTGTCACGAAGGCGGGACTGCCGAGGGCGACACCGAGGCCGCGCCGCTGACCGACGGTGAAGCGGTGGACCCCGTCGTGCTGTCCGAGAACCCGCCCTTCGCGATCGACGATAGGTCCCGGGCGCACCGGTTGTTTCGCGTGTGCCTCGACGAAGCTCGCGTATTCGCCCGTCGGAACGAAACACAGCTCCTGGCTTTCACCTTTGGCGGCGCCCGGTAGCCCGCGAGCGAGCGCTTCGGCGCGTACTTCCTCTTTGAGTGAATCCCCAAGGGGCAGCACGAGCCGTGCGAGGTCCTCGGCGTCGAGTGTATGCAAGAAATAGCTTTGGTCTTTTTTTATGTCGCGGCCTGCGCGCAGCAAGGTTGCACCCTCTGCATCGCGCGAGATGCGGGCGTAATGCCCGGTGGCGACGCCGTGGGCTCCGAGGCGTTCGGCAAGGCCGAAAAGCTCCCGCATCTTGACGGAGCGGTTGCACCAAACGCACGGACTCGGCGTCGTGCCGTCGAGGTAGGCGGCCACGAATGGCTCGACGACTTCACTCGTGAAGAGCTCGCGACGGTCGAACGTATAGTGCGAAATTCCAAGAAAATCGGCGACGAGCCGCGCGTCGTGAGCGTCTTCTGGGGCGCAGCATCGCGACTTCTCCGGTGCTCCGGGTGGGTAGTCCCAGAGGTGCAGCGTGACCCCGACGGTTTCAA
>CANMZR010000101.1 GCA_947502375.1 Polyangiaceae bacterium | reverse complement strand
CTTTGAGAGCAAGGCCGAGCGCTCGGTTTCCGCAGTCTTTTGAGCATCTCGTTGCACCTGCGGGACACTCGGATCGAGTTGAAGCTTCGTAACGGACAGGTACTTTTCGGAGGCCTCGACGAGCTTACCCACCTTCACATAAGCACGGGCGAGGTTGTTGCCGGTCGTCGGCAGTCGAACGAGTTCGTCGGCTCGCGACAGCTTGTCCAGCGCCACCGCGTAATTCTTTGCGTCGAAGTGCTTCAAGCCTTCCACCGTCAACGCACGCGCAGCGCTGCGAGTTTGATCGTCCACTTCCATTGGAACCTGAGCCGACGAAGGCCGTGCACCGGACAGCACAGCCACAGTGAAAAGCCCGGCGAGGATCCCTCGACCCCAATGGAACTTCGAAAGTGATTTCATCATTCGTATCCGAGAAATGAGCTATCCGAGAAGGAAGCAATGCCAGGCTGGCATCAAAAACCAATGCCAGGCTGGCATCAAAAACCAATGCCAGGCTGGCATCAAAAACCGACGCGATCAACGCCCTGTGGGGGCGGTTGCGGCGTCGGAGTCACGTTCGGCCGGGCCCGTTCGGGCGTTGGCGTCGTTCGGTAAGTCTGCACGCCCGTACGAGGCGGCACGTGTGACGACGCGACGCTCGTCGCCGAAAGCACCGCGGTGGCTGCCGCAAGCTCGGCACGTTCGGGTGGCCCTGGCGGCGGAAGGACAGGCGGCGGAAGGGCGGAGCGCGGTTCGGACGGGCTGGCCCCGGTCGCAGCAACCGTTGCGAGCACCCCAACCGTCGGTGCGCCAACCACGGCGGGCGCGGTGTCACGGGAGCGCAGCAAAAAATAGCCTGCGATTCCGAGACCAGCCAGCACCCCTAAAACCGCGAGCGCGCCGGCTGACCCACGCGCAGGAACGCCCGCGGGCCCGATTGTGAACGCCCCTTCGGTCGGTTTGACTTGGGATGCGAGCGGCAACGCGGTCGGAGAGCTCTGAACTGGCGGCGAATGAACGGTGCGAGCCGACTCGATGGGCTCGTCAATCGCGGAATCTGAGATGCCACCGCTCGAGACGGACCCCCGTCGGTGGGAGCTTGGTGCGCCGTCGCTGCCAGCGCCAGAGCCCAAGCCCCGCAGTGTGCTTCCGGCGGTGCCCACGACGCCACTCGACGTTGTCCCAAGAGTCGACGCGCCAAGTGTCGCACGGAAGGAATCAATCCACTCTTTGGCCGTCTGGAATCGCTGATCGACATCGCGATCAAGAGCTCGCGCAAACCAAGCATCGAAGCCGTTCGGCACATCCGCGACCGTCGACGGGACCGGTATCGGAAGAGCACACACCTGGAGAATGAGTTCGCCGACAGCCGTTCCTTGGAAGACCATCCGCCCGCAGAGACACTCGAAGGCAATGACCCCCATCGCCCAGAGATCGGTGCGACCATCGATCGCCTTGTTGCCCTGTGCTTGCTCAGGACTCATGTAAGCAGGCGTCCCCATCATATGGCCGGTTCGGGTGCCCGTGCCCGCAAGTTGCTGTGTCTTGGCGATCCCGAAGTCGAGGACCTTCCCCACATATTCGTCGCCGTTCTGAACCAGGAAGATGTTGGCGGGCTTGAGGTCTCGATGGACGATCCCGGCCTCGTGTGCGCGACCGATCGCTCGGGCAACGTGAGTCATCACGCGAACGGCATTCTCGGCGTCCAGCACTCCCTCGCGCTGCAGCCGCTGCTCGAGGCTCTCGCCTTCGAGAAGCTCCATCGCGATGTACGGAGTTTTGTCATCCACCCCGTAATCAAAAACCTGCACGACATGCGGGCTACGGAGCGTGGCCGAAGCCTGGGCCTCCTTTTCGAAGCGCTGCATGACTTCAGGGTTTTCCGAGATCGATTCGTCGATCAATTTGATCGCGACCACCGAATTCAACGAAAGATGCTGCGCCTTCCAGACCGAGCCCATTCCGCCAGCGCCGAGCTGGCTGATAATCTTGTAACGTTTTGCGATGATTCGCCCGATCATTTCAACACCTGAAGGGTACTACGATGCAAAGTACGAACACGCCGTGGCCGTAGGTTATGGACCGACTTGCTGCTCCGTCAAGAGAACACGCGCGGCATGCCCGCCGACAGCCTACGGGCGCAAATGTGCCGGGCACAAACCGGGCGCATAAAGCGCCGAACTTGCGCTACTCACGATGCTGCTCCCCCGCACGTTTGTCACGCCACCTTGAGAAACGAACACCTCCCATCGGACTTCGGGGATAATCCCACGGTCCACCCGCGTCGGCACCAGCGCCCCCGATTGCCGAACGGCACCGAGCCATCTCGATGAAAATGTGAGCGTCATGCCGAATTCCCACACGACGGCCCTCATCCACCAGCCCACGGCCCTGCCGGCTTTTTTCTCGCTCGACGAAGCTCGGCTTCGCCGAATCATCAAAGCTCATCGGGGAAGTGAGGGGATCACCCATCACGTTCGTTGTTACGCGCTCGCTCGCGACGCCGCGGTGCGACTCGGTGTTGCGAAGGATCTCAAGGTGCGTCCAGAAGCGCTGCCCGAGACCGTTTTTTTATGCGCGAAGGCTCGCGACACCGGGTCCCACTCGCAAGCCGAGTCGTTCGCGGCTGGAAGTTTGGAGCACCAATGGCGTGGCATGTTTCACGCCCGGGTGCATGTCGCACTCGATGGCGCGCTCCCGCGGACCGTGGCTGGCGCGGCGCTCTTACGAACGCGAATAGACGAGCTTGGACAAGTCGAATTTGATGAAGTCCGAGCCGCCCTTGGCGAAGACGATCGAGTCCTTTCGCCGGCCGACGATCGCGAGTTTTACATCGAGTTCGCGGCGACTTACTTGGAGCTCTGTCGGTTCAATCCCGAGCTTATTCCCACGACCTTTCCAAGCCTTGCCGAGAGCCAGCGCGTGTCGGGCATTCTCAGCGCCGACCTCGCCGACGATGCCCTCTTTTCCGAGGGTCATCCCGAAGGAGTCACGGCTCGCGCCCGAACGACGCAAAGCAACAAAGTGAGCGTTGGATACGCCACATTTGTCGCGTTCGCCAGGCTCGCCACAGTCAAGACGAACTCAATCACGGTAACGGACGCAGAGCAGTTGCTCGAACGGGCGAGGGTCGCAAAAACACGTGATAACGATGCCGGCGCCGTCCTTGACCTCGCACGCGCATGCGCCGTGCAAGACGCGGTCATGAAGAGCACGGCAGAAAAACTGCTCGAGAGCGCTGCCCGATCCTTCGACCGACGCATCGCGGACGTCACGGCCCCCGCGAAGCTCGCACTCAGCTCGTTGCTCGTCTTGTTGGCACGCGTCGCCGCGCGTACGGGGCGGTACGCTCCCGAGGGTCGCATCTTGTTCGCGCTGCAAAAAGGTTGCCTGGCCACCGAACGGCCCGAACGCGTCGTCGACGTTGCCGGAGCTCTCCTTTCGTTAGGCAGAAAAAAGATCGTCCGCGAGTTGCCGGTGGTGCGCGAAATCCGTGCGTTCCAAGCGCTGCGCTCGGCCTTGAAACTCGCTCATCGCGCAAGACTGGAGTTCGTTCAGCGCTCACTCCTCGTTGAAATTCTCGAGGTGGCCGTCCAGCAGGGAGAGGCCAACCTGCGGGTCGCCCTGCGCCCGAGAATTCATCGGGCAATCGAAGTGGCAGGCATTCGACCAACCAACGCGCCCGAACGCGCCGCACGAGAGAAAGTCGTGGAAGAACTCCTCGATGAAATCGCACGTCGCGGTTTCGTTTCGTTCGGTTCCGTTCGCGACACGCTGTCTCGAAATCAACTCAAGCTGGACGATATCGCCAAGGTTCGCGACTTGCTCGGGTCCGATCCGCTGCTCCGGCTCGACGAAAACTTGAGCGCCGTTCTGGATGGGGCGTACCGCTCGAGCGACATCTACTTACGCTGGCTTCACAAGTGCAGCAGCCTTGTTTTTGGAACGGCTACGGGCCGTAGCCTGATGGTCGTGGCCGTGACGCCGCTCTTGGGTGCATTCCTCGCCATCGAAGCGTACCGGCACGTCATTCTCCCACATCTTCACGGGGTCACCTTTGTGACCTTCGGACCCCCAACAAAAGCGTTTTTCTTGGTCGTCGCCGGGCTCATCTTTGCCCTTTTGCACTCGCCGGGAATGCGCAGTGCCGTTCGGCAATTTTTCGCACTGCTTGGCAGCATCCTGGGTTTCGTATTCGCAACTGTGCCAACGTTCATCTTCGCTCGCCCCGCGCTTCATCGATGGCTTGCGCAACCCAAGATACGATTTGCCCTTCGTGGGTTTATCGTGCCGGGCGCCATCGCGGTGGGTGGCTGGCGCTGGATGAGTGCCCATGGGCATCTCGAGCGCATCGAACTCAAAGTAGCGGGCGGGTCGATGCTCGCGTTGATGCTCCTGCTGCTGTCGCCGATCGGACGGTGGCTGGAAGAAACGCTGTTCGAGCAAGTTCTCCCAGCCTGGCGACAGGTCGGGCACAACTTCCTGCTGAACCTGGGCCAGGTCATCGCGCGGGTGTTCGAAATCTTCCTCGACTGGTTCGACCGCGGGTTGTTTCGCATCGAAGAATCGTTGCACTTTCGTGGGACCGGGGGACGTTGGTCACTCGTGTGGAAAGGCGCAGCCGGTCTTGCTTTCGGTGCCGTCGCGTACATCGCGCGGCTTTATGTGACGCTGATGATCGAACCGGAGGTGAACCCCTTGAAGCACGTGCCCGTCGTGACGATTGCGCACAAGCTCACACTCCCTTTCATGCCTGAACTTCTCGCCACTCTTCGGGGCGTGTTCTTACCCTTGGGAAGTCTGCTCGGGGGAACGGTCGCTGGCATCACGGCGTTTTTGGCGCCGAGCGCGTTTGGATTTCTCGCGTGGGAACTCAAGGAAAACTATAAACTCTACAAGGGCGCTCGCAGGGGCCCCCTCGCGCCCGCGCTTATCGGCACTCACGGCGAGACGATGCGCGCGCTGCTGGTGCCGGGGTTTCATTCGGGCACCCTTGCCAAACATTTTCGGCGACTTCGTCGTGCAGCGGAACGAGAGAGCCGAGCCGCGCTACGTCGGCAACTCGGCGGTAGCGATTTAAGTGGCGTCGGTGCGACGCGCTCGCTTCGTGGGATCCGGACCGACTTACGCCCGCTCGAGGACAGGATCCGTGGCTTCGCAGAGCGTGAATTTTGTGGCCTGTTGATGGGGTGCCAGCGCTGGGCTCACGGGAAGTTGCTCGTGAACTACGTCAAGCAAAGCGCCAGTCGCATCCGCATCGCGTTCACCTGTCCGGCGCTCGGAAAGGCCCCCTGCGTGCTCTCTTTCGAGGCCCAATCTGGAAACGTCGTGGCATGCATTCACGAGCGTGGTTTCCTTCCCTTGCTCGTGGACGCTGGCGGTGACTCGGTGGACCTCTTCGAAAACGCCTTGGTCGGATTGTACCATCTGTCCGCGGTGGACTTCGTGCGCGAACAAGTCGAAGCCAACATCCCAAACGGGCGGCAGTACGACTTCGACGAGCGCGGCATCGTTGTTTGGCCAACCCAAACGTACGACGTCGAGATTCGGTTTGCGGTCTACGACGACTCCATCGACATCGTCGAGCCCACTGTCACCGGCGGGGTGCTCACGGAGCCTCCGTGGGTGCTGGATTTGCGGAAGGTCGCGTTCGTACGCTCCCCCGTTGGCTGGCCGGCCTGGGTCGCAGCGTGGAGCGCGGGAGAGCACGCCACCGCCCGCATTCCGCGGCTAGCCCTCGGGGACGGACTACTCGGCACCGATCACGAGCGAAAAACGCGCCCTGGGGGCTAAGGCGCACCGGCGGCTTCATCGAAGACCGGAGCGACGTGGGTGCCATACGCCATCCAGCGGAGTTCCTGCTCGACGGCGGAGGCTTCGCTTGGAGCAGGTTCTTGCAGAACGAACTTCGCGGGCTGCAACCTCGAACGTTCGACGCCGGAAACCAAATGGAGAAGAGATGAAAACGTGAGCTGCTGTTGCATCGGAGCCTCATGACGTCGGGGGGTTGTCTGGCAGCGACAGCATGCCGTCTCCATGCGAACGATTCGTTCGCAGCTGCGCCAACTGAGAAGTTCCCGAGCTTCGAGCCTTGGACATTCGTCACAAAATCACGCGGGCGCTGCGAGTGCCGTGGGCGCTCTGAGTGCCGTGAGCGACAGGCTCTTGCTCGCCGCTTGAGACGCCCTCGACCTGATGCTACGCGGCACGGATGAAGAAACTTGCCGGGCTCGCCAGTGCGCTCTCCGCTTCCCTGAGCCTGTTTGCTCCACGGACGATGGGCGCCGAAGAGTTACCGAAGCCGGGCCAAGTCGAGGTTCGGAGGCACAAGGTCGAGGGCACGGACACGCCGAAATTCGTCGTCAGGACAGTGATGGCGCTGGCCCCGAAGCAGGTCTGGGCGGTCATTTCCGACTGTGCACACTACAAAGATCGGCTCCCGCACGTCGCCGCATCGGAGCTTGTAAAAAAGGATGGCAGCACTCATACCTGCAAGGTGACGATCAAGCTTCCGTTCCCGCTGTCGAACCTCACCGCAACGACCGAAGCCCACCACGAAGAGTCCAAACACTCGATGAAACGCACGTGGACGCTCGTCTCAGGTGATTACACGCGCAACGAAGGCAGCTGGGAGATCCGCGCGCTCGACGACGACGGCACGAAGAGTCTCGTCACCTACAGCGTGCTCGTCGAACCCAAGTCATCGCTCCCCAACTTCATCCGCGAGACAGCCCAAGCAAAGGCGCTGCCCGAGCTCATGGAACGCATCGAGGCCGAAGCCGCGAAGCTCTGAACGAGCTGTCAGAATGGCGGTTGGGGATCAACGGGGGCACGACAAAGAAAACGCGCCTCCCGCTCTGCGCGCATCGTGCCGGGGGCTCCACCCGAGCAACCGTTGACCGCAACCCATCACGGCCAAGCGCGACGTTTGCTCCCGCCGCCCCTCAGCTTACGCAGGGCTACTCAGCAAAAACGCGGTCCCCAGTTTCCTGAGTACCGCGCCTCTTCCCCCCCCCATCGAATCGGTCGGCGTGAGTGGATTCGAACCACCGACCTCCTGCTCCCGAAGCAGGCGCGCTAACCAGGCTGCGCTACACGCCGAGGGAGCGGGAGATTGCGTTGCCGGCGGCTTTCTGTCAAGGACCGACCGAGACCTCGAGGCTGTTTGCGCTCGGGCGGCGTCTCGCCGAGGCCGCTTGATGGGGCGCAGGCCTCCAAAAGTGGGCGGTTCCGGTGCGCCCGACTGCCGCTCCTACTTGTGGCACTGCTCAACGCACGGCAGACTAAGAGCATGGGCATCTTTGATCGAATGGGAAAAGTAATCTCGAGCAACGTCAATGCACTGCTCGATAAGGCCGAGGACCCTCGAAAATCCGTCGAGCTCGCGGTCGAAGAGATGACCCAATCGCTCAGGGACGCGAAGCAGGAAATTGTCGAAGCGCTCGGCAATCAAAAGCGCCTCGGAAGCAAAGCCGAGGACCTCGAAAAGGAAATCAAGAAGTGGGAGCAGCGCGCCGAGCTCGCCTTGAAATCGAACGACGAAGCCCTCGCTAGGGAGGCCTTGAAGCAGAAAAAGCGCCTCGTCACCGAACGTGACCGCTCCGAAGGGGTGGTAGCGGAGCAGCGCGGCATCGTTCTCACGATGAAGCGCGAACTCGAGCGCATGGAAGGCAAGCTCGCCGATTTGAAAGCCCGCAAAGCCACCGTCGTGGCTGAACTGACGCGCGCCAAGCGGGCGGCGGCGGACCCAACTGCCAGCCACGCCGCCGGGGGTGCCGCGTTCGATAAATTCCGCGAAATGGAGAACAAATTGGACCAAAAGCACGCCGAGGGAAGTGCCTACAACGAGGTCGAAGAGGTGCTGAGAGACGGCCGAGCCAGCGACGCGGACCTGGAGGCTCGCTTCGCCAAACTCGAAGGCAGCGGTGTGACCGCGTCGGGCGCTCCGGCCGGGGATGGACTCGACGACGAGATCTCGAGACTCAAGAAAAAGCTCCGCATCGAGAGTTAGACCCTCGCCGAAAAGGCCCTAACCTTACTGGCTCTTGCAAATTGCCAACGCGGCGGACCCTCGCCCAAAAGCGTCGCGAGCGACGAATCCCTAGGAAGTGGCGAGCGATAGGCACTTCCTGTGCCTTGAGCGAACCCGCCCGACGGGATTTGGCGCGCAGCAGCTTTTCGGCGAGGGTCGAGTTAGCTTCGACGAATCACGCGGGAGCCTCGTGAGCCCATGAGGTCAGCAAAAGGCTCGGAGGACCGCTCGGCTTGGAGTTGCGCGCCGCGCCCCCACTACTTGCTGACGGAAAACCGCTTCACTTTGCCCAAAGGCGCCCTCGCCCAGCGCAGCGACTCACCGAGCAGCGTGGAGATCCGCTTCGCCCGCGAGCCATCGAGGTGCATGATGTAGAGTCCGGGACCTTCGCCCCCCGCGCCCGTCGAGAAAAACGCGATAAGCCGTCCATCCGGACTGCACGCGGGGTGACGGCTCGTGCCTCCCGTGGTCAGACGCAACATGCTTCCCCCCTGTTCCCCCGACGTCACGATGTCCCTCTTCTTGCCGACCCCAACTGTGTAGACAGCGCGAACGCCATCCGGGTGGCGGCAGAAGACCGGCGCTGAGGCCATCAAGCCGCTGGGCGATATCGGCTTACCATCGACGAAGACGTGCGTACCCGTCTTGGTTTCACCGACAAACCCGAGCTTGCCATTCGGCGACCACGTGGGATGCATCGCGAGGTCATTCGAGGAGGCCACGCGAAGGTGGTCGAGATCCGGGCCGGTGAACATCTTGATGCCACCGCTGCGAGCGATCGATACCGCGACCTTATCGTACTCGCGCGAGAACGCGATGCCATACACCGAGCCGCGCGGGAGCAACGCGATGGGGTTAGGATCCCCAGCTTCGAAGAGATTGAAGGCTCCCTGGTCGCTGCTGCCTGCCCAAAAAAGGCGGTGATTGGGTCCAAAAGCCGGGGCCAACGCGAGCTGGTCCGGCGGCGAAACCACGTAAGGGTCGTGTCCATCGCTGTCGATGACGTAAACGCGACGCGCCTTGCCGTGTCCAAAGACGAAGCTCATTTCACTCGAGAAACCACCGGCCGTCCCGGTCAACGCACCGATGATCGCGTCGGCCAAACGATGCGACTCGACCCGCACCTGAGTCGCCTCAACTTCGACGTGTTGCTTGTAAATCGGGGCGTCTGGCGATTCGGTCAACCAGGCCAAGGCATCGAGAGACACCTTTCCATTCGCCTGCGTTTTTCCAAACAACTGAACGACGGCCTCGGCACCTTTCGTCTTCCAGCCAACGACATCGACACTCGCGTCGGAGAGCAGCGACTCCGACGGCTCGGCCATCACTTCATACTCACCGGACAAATCGAGATCGCGGCGCACCACGTTGCGGAGGGTGATATCGGACTCGTCGGCGGCCAGCGTCGGGTGAAAGCCAAGCTTCGGTAAGCGGCGCGCATGACCAGCGGTACCGGACGCGACGACAATTTCCCTGAGAAGGTCCTCGGGCCGCTTCGATGAAGCCGTACCTTCGACCTCGGGCTCATCCGCCCGGGCGGCGGGCACCGGTGCGATGAGCGCGGCCACCGTGAGGAGCCAGCAAAAAACTCGCGAAGGGTGGGTACGAGACATCATGATCCACAGACGAAGGTGACCCGGGTTGAATTCGGACGCAACTCCGGAAAGTCTTCCGGCGGCGGGGGGATCTGCTGCCCTTGAGCGGACTGCATCGCACGCTCGGCAGCGCCATCGATCTCGGGATTGCCGCTGTTCGACAGTGAAAAACTGAGCACGGTTCCGTCGGCGCCGAGCGTGACCGATGCCGACGCGCGGAACTTGGCGCGCTCCTCGGGCGTCAGATTTTGACAAGCCGCGTGGAAGCGACTTGTGAACCACGAAACGACACGGCCAAGGTACTGCCGGGCCGCGTTGCGCTTTCTCGTGTCCGCACTCGGGTCACCGTCGGGGGCACCGCCGGGCACCCCCGGACCCGCCGGCGTACTCGAGACGGTGTTCGCGACGGCACTCGACACCGCTTCGCTCGAGCCACCCAGCGGCGTCGGCACCTCGGGCGGCGGCGTTGCGCTCGATGCCGCGGGTTCGAGGACCGCCACGTCGTTCGGTTTCGGGGCCGTCTTGGGACCCGCCACCAGCGGGTCGTTGCCAGGCGCGGGCTCCAGCGAGGGCTTTATTTTCGCCGGTGCTTGCAGGGACGCCATGGCTGCAGGCGGATCGGCCCACGCCTTTGGCATCGTGGGCTTCACAGTGCCATCGCCGAGCGCGACATTGGGGGAGTCGAGGTCAAGCACCGGACGCACGCGAATGGGCACAGCCATTCCCCGATCGGCGGCGGGAAGCTCAACCGTCTTCTCGGAACTCGACACAGCCAGCGCAAATGCGGCGACAAACGGGATCGGCAAGGCCACCAGCGCGGCAAGGAAGACTTCAACGGTGCGAAACTCGCGCGAAGTTTCCATCGACTTTGTACTCACTTCTGCGGCTCGAACTCGGGTTCAACCAATAGGTTCAAGCCCTCCACACCGGCCGCGCGAGCCGCTGCGACGACCCGGGCGACTGCGCCGTAACGAGCGTTCTTGTCGGCCCGAATATAAAGCTCTTTTTCTTTCTGAACGCGCTCGCTCGAGAGCAGGGCTTGCTCGACATCCAGCGTGACGTCGCGCTCCGCAAACATAATTTTTTCTTCTTTTGTCACCGTGACCACGAGCTTCGGATCGGTGACGGGCGTGTTCTGCGCCTGGACGTTCGGCAACTCGACGCGCAAGCCGGAGGCCAACAGTGGAGCTGTGACCATAAAGACGACGAGCAGCACCAGCATGACGTCGACAAGCGGCGTGATGTTGATGTCGTTGAAGCCACGACCGCGACGGTTTCCGAGGCTCATTCCCATCGTTCAACCTTGGCTTAGCGCCCTGGGAAGGGCGGTCCGGGCTTGCGGAGCTGATGGAGCGGCAAGGGCTCTGCGGAGTCATGAGACCCGTGAGGCGGCGGGCGGGGAGTCGGTGGCAACACCGCGCCAGGTCTTGGGGTCGGCGCGGTCGATGTGGTGTGGAAAGGCCGCGAAGGCAGAGAGCCTGAGCCGAAGCTGCTCGCCGGTTGGGGCGTGGGCGGCACCCCACTGGCCGAAGGCGCTGGAGTCAGCCATGCCCCAGCCGGAGCCAGTGATGGCAGCGCTCCCACCACGGGAGCAGGCGCTATCGTGAGACGGTTCGAGGCCTCGCGCGAGATGACGGCGACCCAACCTTGAGTTGCCGCCTCCACCTCGTTCAATAGGTCATCGACTTTCTTCGAAATCGTATTGTACGCGATGACAGCGGGGATGGCCGCGAAGAGCCCGACCGCAGTCGCTATCAACGCCTCACCAATTGCGGGCGCGACAACGGGCAGCGACGCACTCTTTTCACGCCCGATCCGGAGGAACGCATCCATGATCCCCCAGACCGTCCCAAACAGACCGATGAACGGCGCAGCCGAGCCAATCGAACCGAGCCCGGCCAACATGCTCGACGCTCGCTGCTGCTCTTCGACGAGGGCGCGCTTCGCTACCCCTTCGAGCGCGGCCGGCACGTTTTGACGCCGCTGTAGCGTCGCTATCACGCGAGCGCCAGGCGCATCACTGTGGTGACGCGCCATCTCAAACAAGACCTCGGCGCCTTCAGCGCGGGCGCAATCGTCCTCAAAACGTGCCTGAGCCACCGACCAACGTCGAAGCTGCAAGAGCTTCAAGACCGTGATGAACCAGACCGCCACGGCCGCAACGAGCAGTAGGACCAAGACGACGAAAACGACGCCCGAACTGTTCTTCGCGAGCGAAAGCGGATCGAGTGCGATTTTCGTCGCGCCAGCCTGCAAAGGAATACCGCTCATGGAGCGAGCTGAATCTCAACCCGCCGATCGTGAGACCAACCAGCCGCGTCGGTTCCGGTGGCGTCGAGCTCACCGCGTGAGGACGTGCTCACGCGATCCTCACCGAGGCCCGCCGCTTTGAAGAGGCCGCCAACCGAGCCCGCACGACGCTGACCAAGGGCCAGGTTGTACTCCTCTTCACCACGCGGGTCGGCGTGGCCAAGCACATTGAGGTGCTTCCCCTTACCAGGACCTTGAAGAAAACACGTCGCGATGAGACCGACGACCTTTCGTCCATCGGCGCTGACCGAGGACGAGTCGAAGTCGAATTGGGCATCAGGAAGCTCGCACATTTTGACGATTTTCTCGTCGGCTGTCGCGCGGACCGGCTGTGCATCGTCATCTTTTGCTACCGGCTTCGATTTGGGCGTGACGGGGACCTCGTCCTCGACTTTGTCGGGAGTCGCCGGGGGCTTCGGTGCCTCACACCCAAAACCGCCAAAACCACACACCAGAATTAGAGCGATAAAAGAGCAGGGCTTCATTCTTTTTCCTATTGGCACCCAGACCAAGCCAGGGGCAGATACTTTTACTGTGCCGCGCCGGTGTTCGTTAGCATGACGTCCAGCAAAATCGGCACTTTTTTTGAGTTGGAGCCAATAGCTTGAGAACCTTCTATTGCGCGATTTTATGCCTTCTTGGTGTCGCAGGCACAACGACGGCCGAGGCCGAGGTTCCGGTGACCCGCACCGTTCATTACCTACCGGGCTCGAACGGTCACGGCGCTTTCATGCTCGACCTGGACAGCAAGCGACTCGTCCACTTTCGCGAGCATCTCTATGCGTCGGAGGAGCCCCTTCTCGATGCGAGCGGCAAGGAACTTTGGAGCGGCAACCAGCCTCGCTCCGTCGCCACGCGGGACCTGCTCTTCGATGCTTATTTTGGACTGCGAAGCGGCGGACTTCAGAGCTGGCTCACGAGCGACCCGGTGGACCGCGACCAGAGCGGTTACGTGGAGCGTGCAGCCGGCGCCCTTGGCGGAACCGGCATCGTGCGCATGGTGCAATCGCGCGGCTCCATCGAACTTTCCGAATTCGTGTTCGCACCCCGCGGCCTCGAACATGCGGGGTTCGTCATGGCTCTCAAGGTCGAAAATAAGGGCGCGGTCGCACAACAGAATCTCGAGGTATTTTCCCTCCACAATTTTCACCTGGGCTTCGGCCGCCCAGGTGCCCGCGAGGACATCGGCGAAAGTGGG
>CANMZR010000100.1 GCA_947502375.1 Polyangiaceae bacterium | reverse complement strand
CTGGACCTGGATGGAAGGCGGCATCACCGCGTCGGATGACTGGGAAACGCCCGTCACCTGATTGATGGACCACGTTCGACGTCACCGTCGAATCGAACGAGCCGTTGGCAATGCCAGCGGCTCGTTTCGTTTGTGGTCTCCGCTTGAGGGCTTGTGTGGTCTCTACTTGAGGGCTTCCGCGGCCGCGGCGACGGTGCGATCGATGTCCGCTTCAGAGTGCGCGACGCTGATGAACGCAGCTTCGTATTGCGACGCCGGCCAGTAAATGCCCTGTTCGAGCAGGCTCCGGTGGAAGCGCACGAACCGCTCCTTGTCCTGCTTTGCCGAGTCGTTCCAGTTGCGCACGGGCCCCCGCGTGAAGAAGGGCGTGAGCATCGAGCCCACGCGCTGCACGCAAAGTTCGGCATTCGCCTTTGCAGCCGCCTCCGTGAGACCGGCCTCGAGGCGCGCCCCGAGGGACTCGAGCTTCGCATAGAGGGCCGCGTCGAGACGCGATAGCGTCGCTAGGCCGGCGGTGACAGCCGACGGATTCCCGCTCAACGTGCCCGCCTGATAGACGGGACCGAGGGGCGCCACCTTGCTCATGATGTCGCGTCGTCCGCCGTAGATCGCCAAGGGCATGCCGCCGCCTGCGATCTTCCCGAGCGCCGTCAGGTCGGGATGCAGCCCGTAGTGGCCTTGAGCACCCGCGCGGCTCAGGCGAAAGCCCGTCATCACCTCGTCGAAGATCGAGACGGCGCCATCCCGCTTGCACAACGCGATGATGGCTTCGAGAAACCCTGCGATCGGCGGCACGCAGCCCATGTTGCCCACGACCGGCTCGACGATGACGGCGGCGATCACCCCTGGCGAATCCGTGAACGCGCGCTCGAGGGCACCGATGTCGTTGTACGGAAGCGTCAGCGTAAGCCGCGCGACACTGGCGGGAACGCCGGCGGAATCGGGCTCGCCGAACGTGGCGGCACCGCTGCCCGCCTTCACGAGGAGATGGTCGGCGTGCCCGTGGTAGCAGCCCTCGAATTTGATGAGCACGTCGCGACCGGTGAAGCCGCGCGCCACGCGGATGGCACTCATGGTGGCTTCGGTGCCGCTCGACACACAGCGCATCAACTCGATGCTCGGCACCATCGAGGTGACAAGCTCCGCGAACTCCACTTCGAGCGCCGTCGGCGCCCCGAAGCTGAGGCCGTTCGTCAGGGCGCTCTGAACGGCGGCGATGACCTGAGGATCGGCGTGCCCGAGAATGGCGGGTCCCCAGCTGCCCACGTAGTCGATGAACTCGTTGCCGTCCTCGTCGAACAGTCGGGAGCCCCTGGCGCGCGCGATGAAGGGTGGCACGCCGCCAACCGCACGAAATGCTCGCACGGGACTGTTCACGCCCGCGACGATCACCCGCTGGGCACGCTCGAACAGGGCTCCGCTTACGTCACGTTTCATGGGGAGCTTTCTACCACGTTCGCTCTTTTTAGCGAGCGAGGGTCGCGTGGTCTTCAGAAGCCTGCGGCGAGACGAAAGGTGAGCTCGTGCAAGACCGTGGCGCCGCTCGTCACGCCGTTTTCGTCCGGCACGTTCCCGGGTAGGACCACGAGGTTCGAGGCGCTTGCGCTCTTGGGCGCGACGTACCCCGAGTAAAATACGCCACTGCGGAAGTTTTTGCCGAACCAGTACTGCGCGCCGCCGCCAAGCTGAAATACCTTGATGTTCGAGCGCGGCGTCTTCGCATCGCGCGTCGAGCCTTCACGTCCGGCACCGTCGTAGTTGGCGTCGATGCCCGATGCCAAAAGGAGCAACTCGAGCCCGCGTGGAACTCGTGAGACGGGCGTGAGTTCCTCGGACCTCGCATGACTCGTAGCCGTCGCCGCGGGATGCTGCAGTGCGACTCTTGGTGGGACAACGACGCCGACGTCACCGTTCGCGTGGGCGTCGCCGCAACACCAGAACGAAAGCTGTGCGTACCAGCCGACTCCCTGCGTGCGTCCGAACCGCTCCGTGTTCGTCGAAAGGAACCCCGTCACGCTCTCTCGCGTATCGTTTTCGACGTAATAAAGCTCGCTTTGTAGATCGAGCACGCGGCCGCCGGGCAGTTGCAACGGCAACCGAAGCTCGCCGCCGATGGCCCGTTGAAGACCCGAAGGCAGCACATGCGTGGCCCTCCCAAGGCTGTCGATGTAGCCCGGCTGCCAAAGCACCCAGCCTTGACCGGTGGCGACGGTGGGGTGGTCGTAGGTGACGCGCGTCGGATCGCGTGAACCGATCCGTGCGGAGAGGCCGATCTGGGCTTTCGAAAGGATGAAGGCCGAACCGAGAGCGGCGAGCGGGCGTGAGTGGATGCGCCCCGCAAACTCGGGCAAGGCGTCGGCGAACGCGTGCTCGTAGCCATCCCCGCTG
The DNA here is from genome assembly GCA_947502375.1 of Polyangiaceae bacterium. Taxonomy (GTDB): domain Bacteria; phylum Myxococcota_A; class Polyangia; order Polyangiales; family Polyangiaceae; genus SYFR01. Next base: position 10,755 of record CANMZR010000100.1, on the reverse strand, counting down.
AACACCCCGACTTCGTAGTGCAGGTATTCTTTCGGTGCCGCTTCGCCCCACACGGTGAGCCCGATATCGCGATGCCAAGGAACCGCGAAGGCGCGGATCGCAAGCGGGCGTTCGGGCACTTCGACGACCGCGTCCGGGGTCCGGTTCGACATCGAAAATGGCAACAATTGCTGGCCCGCTGTGAAATTGAGCCAGCGTCGAAAAAGGTAGCTCACGTGCGCGTCAGCAGGCCTGACGCGGCCGTCGTGTGCCGAGGGCATCCCGATCCGGCTCGTCCCCGGGCCAACGTACTCCGTCGTTCCGATGCGACTCCCACCGAGCTCGATACCCGCCGTAAAGGCGAGCCGCGAGTGGATGACGCCGCTGAAGTCAAAACCGATGCGACGAACGAGAAAGGTCGCGCCAAGTCCGTTGCCTTCGGTGGTGCCACCTAGGAGCGAAGGGGCCCCCGGCGATGCGTGCCCGTCGAGCGTGAGCCGGGCAGCCGGGTAGATGCGAAGGCTGTCGTCTTGGTCGCGCAGGTACGCAGCTCCGTTTTCGACGCCGGCGAGGGCGGGGGGACTGAGGTCGTCTCGCAAAGACGCAAACACGGCCGGTGGAGGAGGTACGCTCGGCAGCTCGATCACCGGCGGTGCTAAAGGCGGCCCACTATCGCCAGGAACGCCAACAATTGCTGGATTTTCGGTAACGAGCGGCGCGGCCTCCTCGGCGGCAGCCGCTCCTCCTAGGAGCACGAGCCCGAGTGCAAATAGGCTCGATGCGTAGCTGTTCATGACGATGGGGCTCCGGCGAAGTATCCTGACTCCGTCACCACTGCGGGGGAGCCTCCAGAGAACGCTCGCACCCAGGCCCGTTCCGGTCAAGATAAGGAAGTCACCATCCGTCCATCCTCCGATACACCCATGTTCGAGCCTTTGCCCTCCGTTGCAGCCGAAATTGAATGGAGTGATTCCAAGGCGCTCTTCGCGCTCGTGGGTCCCGCGAACACGAACCTTCGGTCGCTGCAGAAACACCTTGGCATCGAGATCGGTTCGCGCGGCAACGTCCTCAGGATCGGGGGACCACCGGCTCCCGTCGCGCTGGCGAAGCGCTTCTTCGTGCAGATGGGCGAGCTCGCCGCCGAAGGTGTCAAGATCGAGGGGCAAGATCACGTTCGCGCGCTGCATGCACTGAGTCAGGATGAGGCTCTTCACCTACGAGACATTTACTCCGAGGTGGTGCTGCTGACTGCGCGCGGTCGCGCCATCAAAGCTCGGGGGCTCGCCCAGAAAAGCTACGTGCACGCGATGCGCACGCACGATCTCACCTTCGGCATTGGTCCCGCCGGTACCGGAAAGACTTACCTGGCGATGGCGCTCGGAGTGACCGCCCTGATGACGAAGACGGTTCGGCGGATCGTCCTCACGCGACCAGCGGTCGAGGCGGGTGAGCGGCTCGGGTTTTTGCCCGGTGATTTGGCGGAGAAGGTGAATCCTTATTTGCGTCCGCTCTACGATGCGCTCGACGAGATGATCGACGTTGACAAGACCGAGGAACTCTTGAAGCGCGGGCAGATCGAGGTGGCCCCGCTCGCGTTCATGCGCGGCCGTACCTTGAACGATTGTTTCGTGATTCTCGACGAGGCGCAGAACGCAACCAGCGAGCAGATGCGAATGTTTCTGACGCGCCTTGGTTGCAACTCGCGCTGTGTCGTGACTGGCGATGTCACGCAGGTTGACCTCCCCTCGGGACAGCGAAGCGGACTGGCCGATGCGCGCGCGCTTTTGAGCGGAATCGAGGGCATCTCGTTCTGCGAGTTTACGCACGTGGACGTGGTGCGCCACCCGCTCGTGCAGCGGATTGTGCAGGCCTATGAGGCGCGGGACCTGAGCGTCGAGGTCGATCGCGAACGCCGCCGAGTCGAGTCCGAGGCACGACGTCGGTTGCAGGAAGTCGCTCACGATGCGGTCCAATCGCCGCTGGTCACGGGGGGTGCGTTACCCAAATGACCGAGCGCGATCTCGCACGTGTGTTGAACGCGCCACCTTGGTCCGACCCGTTCATCGGTCGGCTTTTGGCACTGCGCGCGGATTCTCGTCTTGCCGGGTACGTGTTCTCGCGGCCGCATCCGCTTCTTATCGTGGCGCGTGACGAGTCGGGGAATCAGGTCCAGCTGTTGCCCGCACTGCCATGGCCCCAGGCGCGCGAGGTGTTGAAGCCCGTTGCCGCAGACGACGCCGAGAGCCGGGGCGCGGTTATTCTTTTCGGCGAGCCTTCAGCGGGTGACCTCGCGGCGGCGCTCGCGGATGGGCACCTGGCCACGCTGCCGTCAGGTGCCTCAGACGATCAGGTGTTCGTTGCTCTTCACGGAGCGTTCGAGTTCCTCAGGTGTCAAGCGGGCGCTGCCCGGCGCAGCGAATTGCTCGATCGCTATCGCGGCGAAAGCGCACAGCTCGTCGAGATGGCGCATGCCCTGACCACCGAGCGAAAGCTCGAACGGTTGTTCGCCGTTATCTTGGAGAAGGGTCGCCACGTCACCGGTGCCGAGGCGGGTAGCATTTACGTCGTCGAAGGCGATGCGTTGGAGCTGGAGAATCGCACGCTGCGGTTTTCCCACTCGCAGAATGATTCAGTGAGCTTCGACTCGCAGGAGTTTTTCCTGCCGATAAGCGAGCGTTCGATGTCCGGTTACGTCGCGTTGCATCAGCAGGTTCTGAATGTGCGCGACGCGTACGACTTGCCCGGCGATGCGCCCTTCGGCTTCGATTCGACCTTCGACGAGGCGATCGGCTACCGAACCAAGTCGATGCTGTGTTCGCCGCTGTTCTCGCGAACGGGTGAAGTCATCGGCGTCCTTCAGCTCATCAATCGCAAAGCACCGGCCGCCTCGAAGCTTGACGAGGGTTCGTCCCAGTCGGTTCTCTCCTTTGACTCACGCAGCGAAAGCCTCCTCAAGACCTTCGCCTCTTTCGCAGGGATTGCGCTCGAAAACGCCATGCTTGCCGCCGAGAACGAGCAGATGCTCGCCGGTTTCGTTCGGGCGAGCGTGTCCGCCATAGAGCAGCGCGATCCGACGACGAGTGGCCACTCAATCCGCGTGGCGACGATGTCGCTAGGGCTTGCCAAGGCGCTCGTGCGGAGCGACACGAGCCATTCTCGCAACCTTTCCTGGTCAGCCGATGAGCTGCTCGAACTCGAATACGCTTCGTTGCTGCATGATTTTGGAAAAATCGGCGTCCGCGAAGATGTCCTCCTCAAAGCCAAGAAGCTCTACCCCTATCAACTCGAACTGATTCGCTCGCGCTTCGCCCTTGCCGAATCTTCGCTCTCGGTCGAACGGCTGAGGCGCGAGGTCGAGCTCACGAAGGCTCATGCTTCTCTGGAAGCCTTTCAGCTCGTGCAAGAAGAGTTTGATGTCGGGGTCCGCGAGCTTGCGAACGCCTTTCAGAGCATCTGTCAGTGCGACGAGCCAATGGTGCTTCATGGTGGAAGTTTCGCCGCCGTCGAGGAACTCTCGCGGCGCCGCTTCCGTGATCATTCTGGTCAGGATCACCCGCTGCTCCTGCCTTTTGAATTGGCTGCTCTTTCGGTCCCGCGCGGCTCACTCACGACGGAAGAGTTTGCGGAGATTCGCAGTCACGTCGAGCATACTTATTCGTTTCTCTCGGCGATCCCTTGGGGGCGCAAGCTTCGGAACGTTCCGAGCATCGCTCGCGCCCATCACGAGCGACTCGACGGCACCGGCTATCCGACTGCCATCTCGGCTCCGGAAATTCCGCTGCAGTCGAAGATCATGGCGGTCAGTGACATCTTCGATGCGCTCACCGCGTCCGACCGCCCATACAAGAAAGCCGTGCCACTCGAGCGGGCGCTCGACATCCTTGGAATGGAGGTGCGCAGTGGTCATATCGACGGTGAATTGGTACGAGTCTTCACCGATGCGGCGGTCTGGGCGACGGTTGGACAAGCGAAAAGTTGAGGCTTTCAATGCCTCTGGAATTGAAGATGACGCACTGCAGCGCTGAAACTTGGCCCCCCGTTACCGCGTCAGTTACGTCGAGCTGACTGTGCGGCAAGGCTTTGCCCTCTTCGCGGCGGCTGTTCTCGTTGCAGCCACGCTTCCGTTCGTGCGAAAGCACGACGAAAACCTCACGTCTTTGCTGAGTCGGGCGAAACTTGTCGTCGCCGGTTCAAAAAAACCGTCAGAGGGTCAGCTCGCGGCTGTCGATCCGCCGCCACTTACGGACCTGGACCTGACGAGCATCGATACGCGGCGGGAGGTGGCGACGGCGCCGGCCTTCGGTAAGCGAAAAGTCGAGCTTACGGTGGATCCCATTCTGCAAGAAGCCGCCGATACGCTGCTGCGTCGGGGCGAGATGCATTCGGGTGCGGTGGTGATGACGGACGTTGCGAGCGGGCGCGTGCTGGCTTGGTCGAGTGTGAGCCCTGGTCGCCGGCAGGACGTGGTCCTCGAGCCGTCCGCGCCTTCCGCAAGCGTCTTCAAGATCGTGACCGCCTCCGCGCTCGTCGAGCAAGGCGTACCGCTGAACGAGAAGTATTGTTACGGCGGCGGCGAGCACAATCTCACCCTCCGTGATCTTGAAGCCAATGAGGAGCGTGACAAGTGGTGTGCGACCGTCGGCATGGCCCTCGGACGCAGCATCAATGCCGTATTTGCAAGGCTCGCGTTGCAGCACTTGCAGCGGGACAAACTCCGCGCAGCTGCCGTGAGGCTTGGCTACGCCCAGGACATCCCTTTTGACGTCGTCGTGCCGCCGAGCACCCTCGAGGTTCCCGATGACGACCTCGAGTACGCCCGCATGGCGGCCGGGTTTTGGCACACGACACTCTCGCCGTTTCAGGCGGTGAACCTGGCGCTCACGGTCGCCAACGGCGGGCAGATGATCCGGCAGCGAATTGTGGAGCGCGTCCTCGATGAAACGAACGCGACCATCTACGAGCGGCCGAAGGAACGCCAGGTGTTGAAACGCTCCCTCGATGAGCGGACGGCCTGGGCGGTTGGCCGCATGATGGAGCAGACCGTTCGGAACGGAACGAGCTTTCAGTCCTTTCACGATCGCGCTGGTCGCCCCTATCTTCCTGACATTGTGGTCGCGGGCAAGACCGGGACCCTCACGGAAAAGAAGAGCGACACCCTCTACACCTGGTGGGTTGGATTTGCCCCTGCGCGTCAACCGGAAGTCGCCATCTCGGTCCTGGTCGTCAATCGCGGCGCTTGGCGCGTGAAGGCGACCAACGTCGCGGCGGATGTCTTGCGCGTCTACTTTGCGGATAAAGGCAACACAGCCGTGCGGCCACCGCCTGGAATTCGCATGCGAGCGAAGGCAGTCGAGGTCGTCGCCGCGCCTGCGACTTCAAGCGCCAAAGGGGGGTCGGCGCCCGCGGCCGAAAAGGCCACCCTGAAGTTCGATCCAAGCTCGGACGATGGCGACGGCTGAGCGCAGTTTCTAAGCTTCGCCGGGCCGAACGTCGCGCGGTCGGAAGCAACCTCGGCAGCGGGCTTCGTAGCATTCGGAACCCCCGACCAGCACCGTCGAGGCCTGCTGAATGATGCGCTGCGAATGGCTGGCCGAGCCGCCGCAGACCGTACACACGGCCCGAACCTTGGTGACTTCTTCCGCGATGGCCATCAAGTCAGGCATGGGTGGGAACGGGCGCCCAAGGTAGTCCTGGTCGAGACCCGCGAGGATCACCCGCCGTCCTTGGTTGGCTAGCTCGTCGCAGACCTCGACGATGCCGCGATCGAAAAACTGCGCTTCATCGATTGCGATGACCTGCGTGCCATCTTCGACGCGACGCAGCAGGCTTTCGCTGGTCGCCACCGGCACCGCTTCGATGGCGATGGACCCGTGGCTCACGATGCGAGTCGCGTCGTAGCGATCATCGATACGCGGCTTAAAGGCCTGAACTTTTTGCCGTCCGTAAAGCGCGCGTTTCACTCGTCGGATGAGCTCTTCGGTCTTGCCGCTGAACATAGAACCGCACACGACCTCGATGCGCCCCCCCGGGCTGTGGGCCTGGGTGGGAACCGGACGTGCTGAGCGCGGTGTGTCGAGCTCGCCGTCGAGCGCTGGGTCGCGAGGGTTCATGGGCGCTGCCTCAAAGCCCCGTCCTACGCTGTAGGGTGGGTGGCGCCAAGCAAACCGCCAGAAAGCAGCTCTCTCGGCTGGTTTTTTTTCGCATCGCTGCGTGAACGAAGCGCCCGTGGTATCGTGACCTCGTGCAGGTCGTACTTCGAAAGCTCGGTCGAGGGGGGCGGACTGTCTCGGGGCGTCTCGTTCGCGCCCCGAGGAAGGGTTCCGTTATCGTTATCGAGTTCTCGGATGGCTTGCACGAGTACGTGACGACGCCCGTTCGACGCGTCCTCAAGCTCACGCCCGGCGAGATATTTTACATCGAAACGATGAACTCACGATACCGCCTCGAGGTGCAGTCCAGCGAGCTTTCGCTCGACGATGCAGCCAGTGGCGCCTCGAGTCCCTGAGACCGGTTTCGGCGAAACTCAGGGCACTTCAGGGGAGATCGACACTGCCCACGAGCTCGGCTCGCTTTCGGGTGACCTGGTCCTTGGTTTTCGAAACGGGCGGAAAGAGCCCGCTCGAGCCGTTGGTGACCGTCTCTTCGGCGAGTCTCCAATCGGCGGTCGATTGCACCCACCGCTGCGTGATCGACGTCGCTTCAATGGTCGGATCGTTGAGCCGATGCCAGCTGATGATGATCGCTACTTGAGCCGCCTCCGACGAGATCATCTCGACACCCTCGAGCTCGAGATCGACAATACGAATGTCGCGACCCCAGCGCCGGTGGCGTTTACCGAACTCCATTCGGGCCTCCGTCGCCACGCTGTCTGCGGCGACGTCCATGCGTCCGAAACGCGTCGCCGAGTTGAGCTGAAAAGCCGCCTGATTCAGGCGTTCCGCGGACGTTGGGGGCAGCGCCAGACAGCCTTGAGTGGCGACGGCGAGCACAACTACGAGGAGTCTACGCATGGCACGGGGCGGTAACGGAGTTGGCAACAAAGGGCCAACAAACCCGGGAGTGGCGAAGCGGCGACGGCCCGGACAATGGAAAAAAAGGACGGCCGAGGCCTTCAGAAAGCACTCGCGGCGAGACAATAGAGCTGCCCACCAGGAAAGCGTTCCTGGCTAAAACCGAACGCATAGCCAAGCCGCATGTTCACGTCCAAAACGTAGCCGATGGTCGAGCCGAACCAGAGTTCCCCCCCAATTCCCGTGTGAAGCTGCGGGCTGTCAATCAGCGTCCCCTTCGAGAAAAAGCGGACCGCTTGCGAGTCAAACGCGTCGAACGCGCCTCCGTAATCGATGTAAAGGTTGCCGTCGATTCGCCGAAGATAGAGTGGCAGCGACGACAATCCTCGGTCGGGCACTGCCAGCGGGAAACGAAGCTCCGCCGTCTGGAGCGTATAAGTCGAGCCATGGTACGAGCTCGCTGGGTAACCGCGTAGAACGAACGCTCCGTTGTAGGTGCCCGCGGTGACCGTATCGAGAACGGTGTTGTCCGTGAGGTTGTACCCGCCCACGAAATAAACTCCGCGTCGCGAGAAACTCCCCGTCGACATCCCACCCGCGCTGCGAAGCGCGAGGACGTGGTTTTTACCCCACGGGAGCGGGAGATACCCGACCGCACTGTAATTGCCCTCGTAGAGGCTCTCCGAGCTTCCCGTGGCAGCGTCGGACACATTGAGGCCGACGGAGACTGCGAAGCCGCGCGCGGGGCCTGGGGTGTCTATCGAGCCCTCGACGCGTCCTACGCCGTACCCGAGGTGGACGGTCCCGAGAAAGCTCGGCTTAGGAGGCTTCGTGGCGTCGCTGAGCGGGTCGCTCGGGAGGGCTTCGAATGGCGTCGCTGCGCTTACGAGGGAGGCCGTGTACGAGAGGCCGAAGGATTGCGCAGCGAACTCCCCGGGTCGCCGGTAGCTGAGCGAGGAGCCAAGATTGTAACTGTTTTCCGTATACGTGGAGACCATGCCCCCGTTTGGAGCGCCGGTGCGCGGGGCGACCCGATTGCTTGCCTGCACGCCCACATCGAACGGCATGCGCGTGTACTCGTACGCGACACTCGCCTGCGGCGAAGGGGCACCGAAGTCCGCCAAAAGCCGCAGGCCGAAGCCGTGATGTCCCGCAATATCCGCGCCGTTTACCGACAAGGCGAGTGCGCTCGCCCCGAAAGACCCTTGACCAAAATCAAACCCATAGGCTCGCGGGCGCAGGGTTTCGAGCGGCTGATATTTGCGCTTCGTGAACGGGACGCTCGCGGGTTCATCGAGGGGTTCCGGTCGCAACGCGGGGACCTTCGGCGGGGATAAGTAGCGGCTCGGAGCGAGCGGCATCGCGTAAAGATCGAAGCCCGCGGCCGTGTAACCCACGTACGCGAGCTCACGTCCATCCGGGCTGATGGCGGGCATGGTCGCGAGCGTCGCCACATTCGTCACCTGCCAAAGCTCTTGTGTGGCGAGCCCGTATTCATAAATATTGAAGACCCCGGAGCGGTCGGAGGCGAAGTAGAGCCGCGTGCCGTCGGGCGACCACGTCGGATTGGTATCGAGTGCGCGGTCGTGCGTGACGGCCACCACTTTCTTCGTCGCGAGCTCCAGGATGACGATGTCGCGAAAGCCGCCTTTCGTCCATCGACTGAACGCGACCTTTAGGCCGTCGGGGGAATAGCAAGGGGTGTAGACTTGGTCGAACGGGTCGTTCGCCTGAGCCAGCGTGCGCGCGCCAGCAAGCTCTCCATCGGGACGAAGCTCGGCGATCCGGAGGGTTGTCGTCCCCTTACCGTTCTCGGTGAAAACGACGTGCTGACCGTCGGGGCTGACGCTTGGCGCGGCGGCGCGGAGTCCGTTCGTGAGCGTCGTTCGCCAGGCTTCGCGTCCATCGGTGGCGCGGGTGTTCGCAGGCAATCGAAAGAGGTCGCTCCATGAGTAGACGTTGCGAAATGGAACGACACTCGAGAAGAAGAGGTCGCCGTTTGGAGCGAACGAAAAAGACGACTCACTGGTGCTGCGCGCTATCAATTCCGGTGTCGCGCGTGCAGCGTCGCCGCCGGCTGTCAGCTCGACCGCGTAGATCCCTCCGCGCGTGTTGAGGTCGTTTCTAAAATACGCGAGCTTATAGCCCTTGGCGTCGTTCCCGCGCGCCGCCTTCGGCATGAAAGCGGGGTAAGACACCGTGCGTCCGGAAAATGTGATGCGCCGACCCTCGCGCCGACCACGACGCTCGATGGCGCGGAGCTGCTCGCCGTACGTGCGTTCGAGATACTCCTTCCAACCTTCGTAGAGTTCCTCGTAGGTGCGGCCCGTTTGCCTGCGAATGGCCCGATTGATGCCGAGCGGAACGAGGGTAGCTCCGTAGTCCGTGACGATCGACCGCAGCACGTCGCGGCCATAGAGTTCACTTATCCAATGCAAAAATCTCGAGCCATAAAGGTACCAGAGGTTGCCCTGGGGCCATCGTTGCGGGTTGTTCGAAACCGCATCGAGGCCCGCCAACTTGCCCTCTAGGACGTCTGCTCGAAGGTACGCGTCGAACAACGAAGAGCGCACTCGCCCGGCGGTCGTGTGGTCGCTCTCTTGCAAAACAGCGAGACCCTCGAGGAGCCAGCGGGGCTGCGCTTGATTCGGAGCGAGCCGCTTTCCGAAGATCGCGTTCAGCACCGCAGGCACGCCCGAGATGGTGTCGGTGTGCAGGATGTGTGTGTACTCGTGCGTGAGCAAACCCAGGTACCAGTCGTCGTAATCCGCAAGCGGTGACAAGTCGCTCGGTGCGGTGACGAAGAGCTGGATTTGGTTGTAGGGAACTGCGATCGCCGAGCCGTTTGCCGAGTCGCTGAAGTCGGTAAGGAGGATCTCAGTGACGTCGGCCGTGCGGTGCCCGAGCGAGGTGCCGAGCCGGTCGTGGATCGACTCAGCCAGGCGGGCCAGCCGCACGGCAACCGGCTCGAGTGCCGTGTCGTACGTGATGTGAAAATGCTTCGTTTCGAGCGTCCAGCGCTCCAGTGCGGGGTCGTTGTTCGCACGCGCCGAAGTCGTGAGCGTCGCCCCGAACAGGCCGCATGCGAGAAGAGAGCTGACGCGCCTTTGCCACGTACGATGACGCTCAGAGATCGTCGTAAAAAATCGGCTCACGGTTGCGCACATAGCGGTAAACGAGCTGGCGACCCTCGGCAGAAATATGCGTCACGCGGCAACCGAAGCCTGGCTCGCTCTCGCCGCTGCGCGTGTCACGGGTCCATTGAACGACGCCATCCGCCTCGAATTCGAGGTCCCCGGGCAGATGCACGCGCAAGAGGACGGCTTGGCCAACCTTCGGGAGCTGATAGGTCGCGACGAAAAGCCCGCCGTGTTCAATCACGTCGTTGCCGCTCAAGCCCTTGTAGAAGTTCCCGCCCGAGTGGGCTCCGAGCTCGACATCGATTCGTTTCGCGGCATCGCCCGGGAGCTGGGCGCTCGCAATTTCAGTGGTTTTTTCGACCGCACGACTCGACTTCCGCGCAGCCGAGCCAGCTGCGTTGTCGGGGGGACGCATCTCGATCGTCGGATTCCTTACCGCGGGTTGAAGTTTCGCCTCCTTTTGCGCTTTCGGGTCCACCGCAGCCGCTCGGTTCGACCTGGGAGCCGGCTCAACGGCCTTTTCAGGCTTCGGGGCGGGCTTCGGCTCGGGCTTCGGCTCGGGCTTCGGCTCGGGCTTCGGCTCGGGCTTCGGCTCGGGCTTCGGCTCGGGCTTCGGCTCGGGCTTC
>CANMZR010000099.1 GCA_947502375.1 Polyangiaceae bacterium | reverse complement strand
CCAAAGACGACGTCGCGCCCAAAGACGACGTCGCGCCCAAAGACGACGTCGCGCCCAAAGACGACGACGCGCCCAAAGACGACGTCGCGCCCAAAGACGACGACGCGCCCAAAGACGACGTCGCGCCGAAGGACGACGACGCGCCCAAAGACGACGTCGCGCCCAAAGACGACGTCGCGCCCAAAGACGACGTCGCGCCGAAGGACGACGTCGCGCCCAAAGACGACGTCGCGCCCAAAGACGACGTCGCGCCCAAAGACGACGACGCGCCGCTCCCACTCGCGGTTCTCGCTCAGCTTTTTGCTCAAACCGACGTCGGTCAAATTCGAGAGCACAACGAGGACAACTACCTCGTCGCAGACCTAGGCCAAGGACTGCGCGGTATCGAAGAGTCCCTCGCGCAAAACTGGAAAGTCGGAGCCAAAGGGCTGCTTTTCGCCGTCTGCGACGGGATGGGCGGCGCGGCCGCTGGTGAGATCGCGAGCCAAATGGCGACCGATATCATTTACGAGTACATGAAAAAAGCTACCGGGCATGGCAGCCGGGACAAGCTCGCGCTCGATATCGTCGGCGCTCTCGAAGAGGCGGGGACGAAGATCCTCGGCGAAGCCATGGCGAACCGCTCGTGCCGGGGCATGGGCACCACAGCCACGGTCGCCGCACTCGTCGACGACCATCTGTTGATCGGGCAGGTCGGTGACAGCCGTGCCTACCTGCTTCGCAATTCGCGCCTCGTTCTCGTCACGCGCGATCAATCCCTCGTCAACCAGCTGCTCGAAGCGGGGCAGTTGACGGAAGAAGAAGCGGAGAACTTCGAACACAGCAACATCATCTTGCAAGCGCTCGGAACCTCCGACTCGGTGCAAGTCGACCTCACCTTCGTCAAACTCTGTCGCGGCGACGTCCTGATGGTGTGTTCGGACGGCCTCAGCGGGATGCTCAGGGATTTTGAAATCGCGGCTTTCCTGAAAAACAATGACGATCCGAGCGACGCCTGCCGCGTGCTCATCGACGAGGCGAACGCAGCAGGCGGCCATGACAACGTCACCGTCATCACGGTCCGCTTCGACGGAGCTGGCCTCGTCGAGTGCGACGACGAAGCCACGGCGTCGCTGAAATACCAGAAGTACCCGTTCGGACCTTCGCTCGAAAATGGAGCCGACTCGGCTGGCCGAGGTCGCAGCTTGAGCCGGGAAGCGTCTCCGTCGATCGAAGTGCATGGGGAGTTCGAGGTCGAAGGCGACATCGATTGGGAACAGTTCCTTCACGAGCGACGCCAGATCCCGGCCGAACGGAGCCGGGTTGGCGTGCCGGGTTGGGGCTGGGCGGTTCTCGTCGGAGCGCTCGTGCTCACTTACCTTTGGTACACGCACTGAATCGGACTGGCCGCGCGTGCTAGAGCGGCTCTTGCGCCGCCTGCTTTGGATCCTTCCAAGTGCGCTTGGGGTGGCGCTCCTGACGTTCTACGCGCTGTCCTTTGTGCCTCCGGACCAGATAGCGCCATCCTCGCCGCACCATCGCTATCGTTCCTTGCCATTGTTTTTTAACGTTTCGCCCGCCGACGTTCGCACGGCCACGGCGCGCACGCTCGCGGAGATCCTCGAGGCACCGACCGGCAGCGAACGCGCGAAGCAAGCTGGAAGCGAGCTTGTGCGGCTAGGAGGCGCCGCACTGCCGATCATCATGCCGCGTCTCGACGGTCTTCCTGTTCATCAGCGAACGCAGGTACTGCTCGCACTGGGTCCGCTCGCTCGACGCATGCAACTGTCCGAGCCGGCCGACGCGGAAAATCCCGAGACAGTGTTGCGATTCTGGACCCGGTTTTGGGAGGCGAGCGAGGTCGAGTTCCGTTCGGCCAGCGCGCGAAACGCGGCTCGACGTTGGATGCAATACGGTGACGCGGGCCGCGAGCGCGACATGTTTCGCCTCGACACCTTCGCACTCGCTGCACTCTTTGAACTGTTGCCCTTGGACGCGGGCACCGAAAGCTCCGCAACCGCTCGCCGGGCGCTCGACGTCATCGCTCACGTCACGGACCTCGACGATCGAATCGTCGAAAACGCGACCGAAGCAGAAGCTGCCGCGTGCATTGCCCGCTGGCGCCACTTCTGGATGAACAGTCGTACGAACTTCGTGGAGTTGCGCGGTAGCGACAGAATCACCGCGTTCGCTCTCGAGTCTCGCTTCGGGAAGTGGGCCCTCGCCGAGCTCACCGGAGCCTCGCCCAAGTCCGAAAGCCCGCTCGCGCTCAAGGCTCGCGTACGCATGACCTTCCTGCTGAGCGCCCTCGGTTGGCTCGCCGCGCTGTTGCTCGCGTTACCGCTTGGCGTGTGGTGCGCACTTCATCGCGAATCGCGAGGAGACCGACTGACAGCCTCGCTAAGTTGGCTCCTCTTCTGCGCAGGGCCGGTCGTGATTGGCTGCTTTTTTGCTCGTGCGCTCGGTCGTTCGCTGCCCCATCCCGGGCTGGCATTCACCGTGCTCGTGTGCGTCATGGTGGCGCGACCGTTTCACCTTACCCGAGCGCGCGTGACCGAATTTCTCGCGGGGAACGCCCTTAAAGCCGGGCTCGCCCGAGGCGCTAACCGAAGCCATGTCGCGTGGCGTGAGGGGCTTCGCGACAGCATCGCTCCGGTGCTAGCCGGGAGCCTTCTCGAGCTACCGTCGTGCCTCACAGCGTGCTTTGTGCTGGAACGCGTGTTTGGTCTCGACGGGCTCGGTCAGGCCACCCTCGACGCCGTTACACACGCGGACGTCGGTCGTGTGATGGGCCTGTTCGTTGGCATGACCGCCTGGGGCGTGCTCGGGATGATGCTGAGTGACCTCGTGCTGGCGCTCGCCGAGCCGCGCACCCGAAGCGTTCTCTTCAATCTGGAACGTCGCGCATGAACGGTCGTGGACGCAGGATGACCGAGGTCCGCGCTCGGCGCTGGTTCTCTGCCGCGGGACTAGCCGTGGCCATTCTCGCGAGCATCGCACTCTTCGCCGAGCTCCTCGCGGCCGATGCACCGATCGTCGTGTTCGGCCACGGCCGCGTGCAATTGTTGGCCGCCGTGAGCGAGACGACCCGTTACGCGGCGATGTCGCGCGAACAGATCGACGCGCGTCATGCCGGTGATCTCGCCTTGTGGCCGCTGGTTCGGCAGAGTCCCGAACGAGCCACGCAGCCTCTCTTGCGCCTATCGTTGCGCCATCCACTCGGAACCGACTCCAACGGACGCGACGTCTTCGCGAACCTCGTCTACGGGACGCGAACGGCCCTCGCACCCGCACTGCTGGCGGTCGTTCTTTCCGTCCTCATCGGTGCCCTACTCGGTTCGCTCGCGGGAACGCGCGGCGGGACCTGGGACGAGCTCGTGGCACGTCCGGCCGAGTTCCTTCAAGCCTTCCCGACCGTACTCGTCGTCGCTTTGGCGATGAGCATCGCTCCGACGCGCGCAGCTTGGACGTTGGTCCTCAGCGTGACAGCCGTTCGTTGGGCTGAGACGGCCCGCGTCGTGCGCGTCGATTCACTTCGACTCATCACGGACGAGCCCGTCACGGCGGCACGCGCCCTTGGCGCCTCCTCGTTCCGTATCCTTTATCGCCACATCTGGCCGCGCCTATGGTTGACGGTTGTCACGTCGGCACTGGCCACGCTGCCGGCACTCGTTGCCCTGGAGGCATCGCTGGCGTTCCTCGGCATTGGCATACCCAGCTCCTGGGGTACCATGCTCGCAGAGGGAATGAGGCCAGGCGGCTCGACGTGGAGCGCGGTCGGCGCGGCAGGCATGCTTTTTTTCACAGTGGGAGCGACCCGAGTCCTGGCTGACGCGGCTCTAAAGACGCTCTCGCCCTTCGCATCAAGCTTGGGCCAGCCGGGCGAGGCAGAGACGGTTTCAGCGCCGAGAAACGGGCGACTCGAGCCGTCCTCGGCGGAGTCCTGAGAGCGCAACCGACGTCGAAGTCGTGCTCCCGAGACGGAGCGCTCGCTATCCGCTTTCGCCCTCGAAAAATTCGAGTAGCGTTGAGCCTTCCATGGAGGTGTTTACGATGCGTTCTTCTTTTTCAATGATGGCCCTGGTCGCAACCGGTCTCGCTCTCGCCACTCCGACTCAAGCGGAAGGCTTCGCGGACCACGGCACCGTCACCGCTACGCGCAGCGGAGAGACGGTGACCATCACTGTCGCCGGCAAGAGCGACTGGCACGTGAACTCGGAGTACGGCATCAAGGTCGAGCTCGGCGGGACCAAGCTTGGCAAGGCGGACGGAAAGTACGCCAACATGCACGACGGCAAGGCCGACTCCGTGGCCTTCGAAGCCAAGGACGCAGCGTCGAGCGGCAGCGTAAAAGCAGTGTTCTGTGACAAGTCGAGTTGCACGGCACCGCTAAAAACGACCTTCAACGTCAAGTGACAGCTGCGCGGCGGGCGCCAGGCGCCACCCGACAGAACGCATCGTCTGACCGCGGGTGACGTGCCTTTTCGAGGCGGGTAAAAGCTTAGCCGAACCATGGTAGGTTCCGGCCGTGACGCCGCAGCCCCGAACCTCGGACGTTCACCGCCAACGGAGGGAGGTCGTCGCCGACGATATCGACTTGCTCGGACACGCCTCCAACGTGGCGTACGTGCGCTGGATCCAGGACGCGGCGGTCGCGCACTCGGAGGCGGTGGGCCTCGGTATCGAAGGCTACCGCTCGGCGGGCGCGGTGTTCGTGGTCCGTCGACACGAGGTGGACTACGTGCGTTCAGCGATGTTGGGGGACACCCTCGTGGTCGAGACCTGGCTCGAAACATGGTCCGCCGCGACCTCCTCCCGTCGCACCCGCGTCCTGCGCGGCGAGGAGGTGCTCGCTCGGGCACTCACCAACTGGGCTTTCATCGATCACACGACCGGGCGTCCGACGCGGATCCCCGAGACGATCAAGGCGGCCTTCGCGGCCCGAAAGGAACCCGATGCCCCAGCAGGCGCGTGACGAAAGGGCGTCACCCTTCATCAAATGGGTTGGGGGCAAACGCGGGTTGCTCGAGCAAATCCGGCCGCACTTACCGGCGACTTATGGCAGGCTTTTCGAGCCTTTCGTAGGTGGCGGTGCGCTGTTCTTTGACCAGCAGCCAAAGCGCGCGACCCTGAGCGATAACAACGCGCGCCTCATCGCCACGTACCGGGGCCTGCGCGACGCGACCGATGAAGTGGTCTGGCGACTCCAGGGCTACCGCTACGATCGAGACGAATACCATGCGATTCGGGCGCAGACGATCGACGGCGCCCCCGACGCCGCCGTTGCCGCCTGGTTCATCTACTTGAACAAGACGGGCTTCAACGGACTCTACCGGGTCAATAGCAAAAACCGCTTCAACGTCCCCTTCGGAAGTTACACAAACCCAAATATTTGCGACGAGCCAAGGCTTCGAGCCTGCGCGGCGGCGCTGCAACAAACCAACCTCGTTCTGGGGGACTTCGAAGAGGTCTCTCGCAAGGCGCGCAAAGGCGACCTCGTCTACTTTGACCCGCCCTACGTCCCGGTTTCGGCGACCTCCTTCACCAGTTACACGGCCGGTGGATTCGACAGCGAGCAGCAAGTCCGCCTGCGCAACGTCGCCCGCCACCTCGCCAGCCGGGGCGTTCACGTCGTCTTATCGAATTCGTCGGCACGAGCTGTCATTGAGCTTTATCAAGACGACTTCGACATCCTAGAGCTCCGGGCGCGGCGCTCGATCAATGCAAAAGCCGACGGTCGGCAAGCGGTCGTCGAATTTTTGATGAAAAGCCGCACCTTTTGACGCGTCTCCGTGACACGGGCAAGCGGCGACATTATGTAGTGCCGCATGGCCCTGCCACTCATCGCCGAATCCGAGTTCGAAGCACGGGTGCTCCGAAGCGAACTCCCCGTTCTTGTCGACTTCTTCGCGCAGTGGTGTGCTCCGTGCAAACAGATGGATCCCGAGCTCGAGGCCCTCGCGGTCGAGCTCAAAGGCAAGGCCGAGCTCGTGAAGGTCGATACCGACCGCGCGCCCCAGCTCTCGTCGATGCTGCGGATCCAAACGATACCGACCTACATCGCGTTCTTCCAAGGGCGCCCGGTCGGCTCCGAGCGTGGAGTCGTCGCGCGAGCACGCCTGCGCAGCCTCCTCGAGCCCTACTTTCCGCGAGCGGAGGGCGCGATTCGTAGCCGTGAACTCGCCGAGCTATTGAAGCAAAAAGCCGTCGTGCCGGTGGATACGCGTGATGCATTCTCGTTTGGACGCGCGCGCATTCCCGGGGCGAAAAACATCCCCATCGAGGAGATAGAGACACGCCTCGCGGAGCTTCACATGCACGGACAGCCGGTCCTTTACTGCCGGTCAGGCGAACGGACGCATGAGCTCACCGAAAAGCTCGCGAAAGACGGCATCGACCTGCCGTTCCTCGAGGGCGGCTTCCTCACTTGGGAAGCCGACATGATGCCCATCGAGCGCTGACGCTCGCACGTCCGCGAGCTCAAACTCCGCGTGCGTGCCATGCCACGAGCGCCGCTTCGAGCACGATGCGCAAGGGGACACCGTGAGCCAAGGCGGCCCGCGCACAGGCATCCAGTTCGGGCTTCGCATGGGCGAGCGCCGGGTCGTTGGTGGCTGCGACTTTGATCGGAAGCATGCCGTAATGCGTTGACACCTCGACGATGGTCCGTGAGAGCTCCGTCCGCGAGGCCTCGATGCGGCGCACGCCGAGTGACGTGGTTTCACGAAGCATCGCTAGCGAGACCCCATCCGCGTTGAGCCGTTCGACGAGCGCCGAAAGAACCAGCCCTGGCCGACCTTTTTTCATCGTTACCGGGGTCGCCCACGCATCGAGCGCACCCGCCTTCATGAGCGAGGCTATCGTGTGACCCGCCAGCTCACCCGTCAGATCATCCACATTCGCTTCGAGCACGACGTGGGTTGCCTCAGCGGTCTTTGCGTTGGGAGCGCCGAGCACAACACGCAGCAAATTCGGGCGATCCGCGAACGTGGCGGTACCGGCCCCGAGCCCTGTTCGCTCGGGTGTGAAGCTTGGCCAAGATTCGAAACGCAAGGCCGAGGCCGCCACGATGGCCGCACCCGTCGGGGTCACGAGCTCCGCCTCGAGGTCCACTCCGTACGTGGGAACGCCGACGAGACAGGCGACCGCGGCGGGCGCGGGCAGTGGCAAGATTCCATGGCGGGCCCGGACGAACCCGCGCCCTAGCGGCAGCGGACTCACCACCACGTCCGCACCGATGTAGGTCAGACACGCGGCGGCACCGACGATGTCAACAATCGCGTCGACCGCGCCGACCTCGTGGAAGTGGACCGACTCGAGCGGCATGCGATGGACGCGCGCTTCGGCTTCACCGAGGCGCCGGAAAATGCGCCGGGCTAGGGCTTTCGTCGCGTCATCGAGGGGCGCCTCGACAAGCATGCGATCGATGGCGAAATACGTGCGCTCGGGCTGTTTTCGAAAAACGACGACGTCAAAGGTCTTGGCAACGAGGCTGCTCCGCTCCGCGTACCCCACATCGACGCGATAGCCCCGCAGCGGCAAGACGCGAACGGCGTCCGTGACCACGTCGAGGGGCACCCCGAGATCGAGCAACGCCGCAATCGTCATGTCGCCGGCAGTGCCGGAAAAACAGTCAAAAAATAGAATCTTTCCGCGCCCTGCCCCGCGTTCGAGCGGCGGCTCGTGGTCGTGCGAATGCTCGTGGTCGTGATCGTGCGAATGGTCGTGCGAATGGTCGTGCGAATGGTCGTGGTCGTGCGAATGGCCGTGATCGTGCGAATGGTCGTGGTCGTGCGAATGGTCGTGGTCGTGCGAATGATCGTGGTCGTGCGAATGATCGTGGTCGTGCGAATGATCGTGGTCGTGCGAATGATCGTGGTCGTGCGAATGATCGTGGTCGTGCATCACTCGGCCCTCGGTAGCATTCGGTGAACGGCCATAGCCGCGCCGAAGCCGTTGTCGATATTCACGACGGTCACGCCTGCCGCACACGAGGTCAGCATCGCCAGCATCGCGGTCACGCCACCGAGCGCGGCGCCATAGCCGACGGAGGTCGGCACGGCGACCACCGGGCAGCCGACGAGCCCTCCCACGACGCTTGGGAGCGCCCCCTCCATGCCGGCGATGACAATGACCGCACTCGCGGTTTCCAGCTCCACCCGGCGCGCGAAAAGGCGATGGATCCCCGCGACACCCACGTCGACGATGCGACGCGAAGGGAGGCGCACCGCGGCGAGGGTCTCGATGGCTTCTTCCGCGACGGAGAGGTCACTCGTGCCGGCGCAGACAACCGCCACCGGTGCGACCGCTCGAAGCGAGCCGAGAGCGCTCCCCATCACACCGGTACGCGCCAGTGGGTTGTAACGAAACGCAGCAAAACGAGCGCCAAGGACGGAGGCTTTGTCCTCGGAGAGACGTGTCACGAAGACGTCCTCCCCTGCCCGTTCTTGCTCGGCCACGATGAGGACGAGTTGCTCGGCCGTCTTGCCTTCGCCGTAAATGATCTCGGGCACACCTTGTCGGAGCGCTCGGTGGTGGTCCACGGTTGCGATCCCTAGATCGACGAACGGCAAAGAACGCAGCTCGTTGAGAGCTTCGTCAAGGGCCGTATCGCCTGCCTGCACGCGCTGAAGGAGGTCTCGTAACCGGTCCGGTGTCATCGGGCTTTGGTCTAACGCTCCCGCGCCGAAACGTCGAGCCTTCGCGGCGTGGCAAGCTTCGATTGACGAACGGTGGCCGGTCGGTGACGCTGCGCCTCGTGAGCGACCGAACCCGTCCGAATCCCCCTCTCGCCGAGCTCGAAGAGCTGGCCGCGCATATCGTGACACTTGCCCTCTCGAAGGGTGTCGATGTGGCGGAAGCCATCGCCCGCGCCGGCTCCGAGCTGACGACAAAAGTTCGGCTCGGCGAGCCAGAGCTCGTCGAAGAGGCAAGCCATCGAGGCATCGGTCTGCGGGTCATCAAAAATCAGCGCGTCGCCCTTACGTCCACGAGCGACCTCAGCCCACGCGGTATCGCGCGTTTCATCGACGATGCTCTCGAACTCGTCGATGTGAGCCAAGAGGACCCTTTCGCGGGACCCGCTGAGCCATCTCAAATCGCTACGGACTTTCCGCTTCCGGACGATCTCTACGATGCCGAAATCGGCAACATCACCGCGGCGCAGGCGCTTGACTGGGCAAAACGCGGGGAAAAAGCTGCCTTTGACGCGGACGTTCGTATTCGCAACAGCGACGGCGCGACCTTCAGCCGTTCGGCCGGCGGCTTCGCCCTCGCCCTGTCGGGGGGCTTTCGCGGCGGCTACTCCACCTCCTACGCCTCGCTCGTGGTCGTTCCGGTCGTGGACGATGAGGGCAACAAAAAACGGCGCGGGCACCACTGGACGGCGCGTCGTCACTTCGCCGAACTCGACTCACCCGAAGCGGTCGGCGCCGAGGCCGCTCGCCGTACGTTGCGAAAGCTCGGACCGCGCAAAGTACCGAGCTGCGAGGCTCCCGTGATCTTTGACCCCGACGCCGCTCGATCGATTGTGGGAATGCTGGCGGGGTGCATCATGGGCAGCTCGATTTGGCGCAAACAAAGCTATCTCACGGGACGCATCGGAACGCCGGTCGCGAGCGAGCTTTGCACGATCGTCGATGACCCTTTCCTGAGGCGGGCACCGGGCTCGCGGCCATTCGACGGCGAAGGCCTCCTCTCGAGGCGCAACGTCGTCGTCGAACGGGGACAACTTCAGACCTATCTGTGTGACAGCTACAGCGCTCGGAAGCTCGGCGTGGCGTCCACCGCCAACGCAGCTCGCGGTTCGAGCGGGGACGTGGGTGCCTCGACGACCAATTTCGTGCTGCAGCCGGGTACTGCAACCCCCGAGTCGATCCTCGCGAGTACGAAGCGCGGCCTGCTCGTCACCGAGATGATGGGCTTCGGCTTCAACGCCCTCACGGGGGACTTCTCGCGGGGTGCGGCCGGGTTCTGGATCGAAGACGGCAAGATCGCTTTTCCTGTGAGCGAGATCACCATTTCGCTGAATGCCGATGAGCTGTTCAAGCGAATCGATGCCATCGGAAACGATCTCGATCTTCGAACGTCAACGGCGTCGCCAACGATCCGCGTCTCCTCGATGACCATCGCGGGGAGCTGAGCCTCGCTCCTCGAGCGCGAACCAGCTTGGCGACGTTGAGAGCTCACGGCTGCGTTGAAGGCGAATTGCCCAGATTGGGCGCTCCGGGCGACGAGCCCCCAAAGGCACTCGTCGCGAAGTCCTCCAGCGATTTCGGGTCCGTTCGGTAAACGCTCCGTCCCGCTTTCGCCTTCTTTGCCGGAAATGTCGAGACGACTTCACCCGTTGACGTGAGGAGCTCAAGGGGCTCACCTTCATTCGAAAGCCCGTCTTTTCCGAGCTTCGGCACGCGCGCAAAAATCGTTTCGGGCACGGGCGCCGGGTCCCACTTTCCGCTGGGGTCGTAGCCCTCGTTCACGATGAGCACGCGCGCCCCGGGCGGCACCACAACGTCAGGCAGGAGCGTCTCGCCATCCACGTCCACCAATGCCATGCCCACAAGAGACGCCGCCACGAGACCGTCGTTGACGAGTTCGACCCATTCTTGCCGCGGCTCCGGGCCGACCGGATTTGCGAGCACCTCATCAATCACGAGGTGAGCCATCGGCGACTTCGTCCGCACGAACTGCGACGTGGACGCGACGCCGCCGAGTGCATCCACGGTGGTCACGGTCAGGAGCAAGCTGGCTTCGGTGGGTAGAGGCCAAATAGAGCGAGCACCGCCGCTGGCTGAGAAAACGCGGTCAATCCCCGTTCCGGCCGCACCCTGGACACTCCAGAGGAGCTCGACGTTGGGCGTCTCGAGAAGGATGCGATCGTCCTCGACGCGTGCGCAACCTGGGCCAAAGGGGAGCTGTCCTGAGTCGCACGACAGGGGTGCCTGAAGCGAAGTTTCGAGCACCTGAGCGCGCAGAGCTCGGGGTTCGAGGAAAGCCAATTCTTCGCCGGCGCCATCATGGAGGCTAACCGGTGGCAGCGAGGTCATGCCGTCATTCGGCAGGGTATTCGCGGCTTCGAAGTGGACGCACTGGGTAGAAAACTCTCCGGGAGCGACCCCCGAACGAAAGAGCCCAGTCGCACCCGAAGGTTGTAGGAAGGCCGGCATCTGAAGAGCCGGCAGAGGCTCTTCACCGCACCATATTCCGAGGAGTCCGCTTGGGGAGCGGCCCTCGGGAGGCCAGCGAAAAGACAGTGTTTGCGAGCTTTCTTCCGCGGTCACGTCGACGACGGCAACGCGGAACTTTCCGTAGCTCAACACGTAGCGCGTCGCTTGCTGCAGCATCAGCGTGGGCGCCACCACGACCCCTTCCTCTGAGCGCCACGTGACGACCGCTACCTCGCGTCGTCTCAAGGTATCGGAGAGCGCGGCGTCATCGGCGGAAGCCAATTGAGCATCGCTCAAGTCGCCTTCGAACAGGTGAAAGCGCGTCAAGTCGAAGGCCAGCGCGTCCTTCACTTGGATATGGAGGCGAAGAACGCGCGGTACCGCGTCGAGCGGGGCACGCGGCTCGCTCGAAAGCTCCGCATGAGCCAGCACCGCCTCGGGGGTCGACTCGGGTAGCGGTCCGCTTCCTTCGAGAGAGCTGGGCCAAGCGGGACTGCAGGCAGACGCAAACGAAGCCACCACCGCAACCGGGACATGAAAAAAGGAAACTCTCATGCTGAGTCATCGTCACGAATGGGGAAACGGTTTCAGGCTTTCGGCAACCGGGGGCGGCGTGGACCTCGAAGGAACACGTTCGCGTGGTAACATTCTCCCTCGTGACACCCGATGACATCCGCGCGCTGCGAGTGCGCCTTCGCTGCACCATGCAGGAGCTCGCCGCGACCCTGCAGGTTCCCCCGCGCACCGTGATCGAGTGGGAAGACGCGGAGCTTTTCCCAACGAAAACAGCCATCGAACGAATGCGCGCCCTCGACGAAAGCGGCCCCGTGGCGGTGCTCCGTAAGGGGCGACGACGCCTTTCAGCAACCAGCCCGATGGCCGCGCTCGCCGAGCCCGAAGTCTGGAGGCTTTTCCGAAAGTTGCTCGCGCACCCGGAGTTGCGGCAACGGGTGAGCGAACTCGCGGCCGACTACGCAGAGCCCGAGTAACGACCGCTTAGCCAACCGTTACTGAATTTTGTCGTCCGCGAGGGGGACGTCGTCCACGACCTCGTCGTCGTCGTCGTCGTCCTCGTCGTCGTCGTCGTCGTCCTCGTCGTCGTCCTCCTCCTCGTCGTCGTCGTCGTCGTCGTCGTCGTCCTCGTCGTCGTCGTCGTCGTCCTCCTCGTCGTCGTCGTCGTCGTCGTCGTCGTCGTCCTCGTCGTCCTCGTCGTCCTCGTCGTCGGACGCGCTGACGTCAGGCTTCGCGTCGATGGCCGCAGCCTCGGAGACGGTAGCCTCGTCTCCCTGCACCGGAGCCGCGGCGCGCGGAGGGGGTGTTGCTGCGTCATCGTCCTCGTCGTCCTCGTCGTCGTCGTCGTCGTCCGCGTCGTCGTCCGCGTCATCGTCCTCGTCGTCGTCCGCGTCGTCGTCCGCGTCGTCGGTCTCAGGCTCGCTGGCACTTGAAGGGAGAGATTTTTCGCTCTCGTCGACGGCAACCAGCGCCTCGTCGGAGTCGGCGGCTCCCGTAGCCGACAGCGCAACCGCCAACATGGCTTCAGCGGCAGCTTCAGCGGCAGCTTCGGCGGCAGCTTCGGCGGCAGCTTCGGCGGCAGCTTCAGCGGCAGCTTCAGCGGCAGCTTCGGCGGCAAGCTCACGCTGATTCGGTTTGGTTGGATCGATCGGCGCATCCGGCTCGTCGTCGAACTGAATCGCTCCGGCCGGTGCTGACTCGCCGAGCTTTCGTTCGTACGTCGAACGCGACTCATCGGTGAGCTCGGTGAATTCGCGCAAGGTCGGCATGTCGGAGAGGGAACGGAGACTGAACAATTCGAGGAAGTCCTGAGTCGTTCCGTAGAGCAGTGGGCGCCCCGGCTCCTCTTTTTTTCCGAGGACGCGAACGAGGTCACGATCGAGCAAGTTGCGGAGCACGGGCCCGCTATCGACCCCTCGGACGTCGTCTATCTCGGGGCGCGTCACCGGCTGCCGGTACGCGATGATCGCAAGGGTTTCGAGCTGCTGGCGGGACATTCGAATCGGTTTTTTCCCGGTGATGTCTCGCACCGGCGCAGCGAACTGTGGGTTCGTGAGGAACGTCCACCCGCGATGCGTCTCGATGAGCTGAATGCCCCATGAC
>CANMZR010000098.1 GCA_947502375.1 Polyangiaceae bacterium | reverse complement strand
TCGCGCCCGTCGCGCTCGAAGAGCAAATGCGTTTCGCCATTCGCGAGGGCGGCAAAACCGTCGGCGCTGGCGTCGTCACCAAGATCCTTCTGTGAGCTCTAAGTAACGCTATGGATTCAACGAAGATACGCATTCGCCTGCGCGCATTCGATCATCAGCTGCTCGACAAGTCGACCAACGACATCGTCGAAACCGCCAAAAGGACCGGCGCTCGCGTCGCCGGCCCGGTGCCGCTGCCAACCGAACTGCGCCGTTACACTGTGCTTCGCGGACCGCACGTCGACAAAAAGTCGCGCGAGCAGTTCGAGATTCGCACCCACAAGCGCCTCCTCGACATCATCGAGCCGACCCAGCAAACGCTGGACGCGCTGATGAAGCTCGACCTGTCGTCCGGCGTGGACGTCGAGATCAAGACCTGAGGGATAAACCATGAAATTCAAGGTCTACAACCTGAAGCGAGAACCGGTCGGCGAGATTGATCTCGACGACTCGGTTTGGGGTGCAGAGGTGAAGCAACATCTCCTGCACGAAGTCGTGACCGCTCAACTCGCGTCGCGCCGTCAAGGCACGCAAGCGACCAAGGAGCGTTCGGCCGTGGCCGGAACGGGCCAAAAGCTCTTCAAGCAGAAGGGCACCGGCGCCGCACGCCAGGGTGGCAAGCGCGCCCCCCATCGCGTCGGCGGCGGTCATGCCCATGAGCTGCAGCCGCGGGACTACGGTTACCGTCCGCCGCGCAAGGTGCGGATGGGTGCGCTGAAGAGCGCGCTCTCCTTGTTCGCCAAGGAGGATCGCCTCCTCGTCGTCGAGAACCTTCAGCTCGCGGAAGTCAAAACCAAAGGACTCGCGCTCACGCTCGGCGTCCTCAAGATCGACGGCAAAGCGCTGGTGGTCGATAAGGGCAACAAGAACCTGGAGCTCTCGATCCAGAACATGAAGGGCAAGCAACTGCTGCCCCCTGAAGGCGTGAACGTGTACGACCTCCTCAGGCACAAACACCTGGTCGTCACGCGCGATGCGGCGCTAGCGATTCAGAGCCGCTTCGCGGAGAAGGAGTGAACGACCGATGCACGCAGAACAAATCGTCAAACGTCCGATCCTTCTGACCGAGAAGGCCGCGCGCCTGCGCGAGGACTCGAACCAATACATCTTCGAGGTCGCTGAGGCCGCGAACAAGATCCAGATCAAGAGTGCCATTGAGCAGCTCTTCAGCGTGAAAGTCACTTCAGTGAACACGCTGATCCAGCGCGGAAAATTCCGGCGCATGGGCCGCGGCTACGGCAAGCTCCACAACTGGAAAAAAGCCATTGTCACCCTGGCAGCAGGCGCCAAAATCGCCTTCTTCGAGGAAAAGACCGAGGCCACGGAGTAGGACCATGGGCATCAAGAAATTCAAGCCGACCTCGCCGTCGCGCCGGTTTTACACCGTGAGCGACTTCAGCGAGATAACGACCGACAAGCCGGAGCGCACGCTGCTCGAGAAGAAAACCTCGACCGGTGGACGCAACAACAACGGCCGCATCACGAGCCGCTTTCGTGGCGGTGGGCACAAGCGCCGCTTCCGCGTGATCGACTTTCGCCGTACCAAGATTGGCATTCCTGCCAAGGTTGCGACGATCGAATACGATCCCAACCGGACGGCGCGCATTGCGCTCCTGCACTACGCGGACGGCGAGAAGAGCTACATCCTCGCGCCGGACGGACTCGAAGTGGGGACGCAGATCGTCGCTAGCGCCAAGGCGGACATCAAGCCGGGCAACAGCCTGCGCTTGCGGCACATCCCGACGGGCACCTCGATCCACAACCTGGAGCTCCGCAAGGGCAAGGGTGGGCAGATGGTACGCTCGGCAGGAAATTCCGCGCAGCTCATGGCGAAAGATAAGGATTACGCTCAGATCCGCCTTCCGAGCGGAGAAATTCGTAAGATCCATCTCGACTGCCGTGCAACGGTCGGTCAGGTGTCCAATACGGACCACGCCAACCTGACGCTCGGCAAGGCCGGACGTAAGCGCTGGCTCGGCAAGCGCCCGCACAACCGCGGCGTTGCCATGAACCCGGTCGATCACCCGATGGGCGGCGGCGAAGGCCGTTCGTCCGGCGGACGCCACCCCTGTTCACCCTGGGGCCAACTCGCAAAGGGTAAAAAGACCCGCAACAACAAGCGGACCGACGGAATGATCATTCGTCGCCGCAACAAGAGCTGAATCGTATGAACGGCAAGAGGAATTGAGACATGCCTCGTAGTATCAAAAAGGGCCCGTTCGTCGATGGGCATCTGGTCGACAAGATCAACAAAGCCCGGGAATCCGGGGACAAAAAGGCCATTCGGACCTGGTCGCGGCGCTCGACGATCGTGCCGGATGCCATCGGTTTGACATTTGCAGTGCACAACGGGCGTAAATTCGTCCCGGTGTTCGTCACTGAGAACATGGTCGGCCACAAGCTGGGAGAGTTCGCCCCAACGCGCACTTTCCACGGCCACTCGGGCGACAAGAAATCGGTCGGTGCTGGCGCGCCGAAACCGGGCGGTGTGCGACGCTGAGTCGCGGCGTTTCGCCTTACAGATAGGCTTGCAGATAGCCTCACAGACGCCGGCTTGCTTTACGCGAGTCGGCGTCGTGCTGTGGTGTACTGTCAAATAATGAGCGGGGTCCCTTGACCCACGGCCGCTTCGTCGGCAGCGTGCACCTCATGAAGCGGCTCGCGTTGTGGTTTGCGGTGAGTTGCTTCGCCTGCGGGAAGTCCGAGACGACGCCTGCGGGGGCACACGACAGCGCAGCGACGGCGCACCCGAGCAATGGGCATGCCGCCCACGGTGAAGGGCAAGATTCAACGGCGCATCGCGCGAAGGGTCGTCGCGGCGAGGATGGCGAGGAACCCGCCGCGGATGCGAGCGGCAAGGGCCACGCGGGGGAGCCTGGTGATGCGCTCCACGCAAACGGTGGCGATGCGGCCTGCACTTCCGGTGACGTCGAAGCATGCCAGCGCGCCTGTGATGGCGGAGACGCTGCCAGCTGCGACCGGCTGTCCGCCATCTACGCCGCCGAGCCGAGCGGCAAAGCGAAACAACTGCGCGTCGGAGCATGTGAGCGTGGCGATCTGGTGGGCTGTGCGGAGGCTCGCGGGACCGAGCCGGCCGGTGGAGCCGAGGCGCACGACACGAAGCCCAAGGCGAAGCACGAGGCGAAGCACGAGGCGAAGCACGAGGCGAAGCACGACGAGCACGACGCGGAGCACGAGGCGAAGCACGACGCGGAGCACGACGAGAAGCACGAGGCGAAGCACGAGGCGAAGCACGAGGCGAAGCACGAGGCGAAGCACGACGAGAAGCACGACGAGAAGCACGACGAGAAGCACGACGCGGCGGGCGAGAGTGCAGCAGCCGACACCAAAGAGCCCGAGGTCGCTCGACGTGGACCGCCACTGCCGCGACATCACCCTCAAGGAATTCCAACCGAATCGCTGGCGGATCTGACGCGGACCTGCGACGAGGGCGCGTTGATCGCATGCGCGCAACTCGGAAAGCTCTACGAAAACGGTCACCGAGTAAGCCAGAACGACGACCGCGCCGCGAGCCTCTTTCGTCGAGCCTGCGACGGCGGTGATCCGCGCGGCTGCAGCGGCCTCGGGGTATTGATGGTCGAAGGGCGTTCCGTTCCCAGGGACGACGCAAAGGCAGCCGAGCTTTTCCGTCGATCGTGCGAAAAATCGGATCCGCGCGGCTGCAGCGAGCTCGGTGCCGCGTACGAGGAAGGCCGCGGAGTCCCACGCGATCTCAAGCGTGCCGTGCAGCTCTACCGAGGGAGCTGTTTGGGCGACGGTGAGCCCGCGGCTTGCGCGCGGCTCGGTTACCTTTACGAACGAGGCTTGGGCGTCCCGAAGCGCCTTGAGTACGCCCTCGAGCTGCACCGCTTTGCGTGCCAGGAAAAAGATCGGCTCGGTTGCATGCGGCTAGGCTTGGCCGCTGAGGTCGGCGTCGGTGTCATCAAAAACCGTGCTTTGGCGCTAAAGCTGTTAAAAATGGCGTGCGAACAGCACCTGGAAGAAGCCTGCACCGAGTCGGCGCGTGTCTCCGGAGAGCCGCGAATCGTGCACGCGTCAACAGGCGCGGCCGCGGACGCCTATGACAGCGACGAGCCTGCCGAGCCTGCCAAGCCTGCCAAGCCTGCCAAGCCTGCCAAGCCTGCCAAGCCTGCCAAGCCTGCCAAGCCTGCCAAGCCTGCCAAGCCTGCCAAGAAGGGGCTGCCACCTGCCGAGCCGCCGCCTGCGCCATCCGACGACGAATACCAGTGAGGCCAAGCCTCCGAACGGCCTTCTAAGCGCCCCCCAAAACTTGTGGAGGCTGCGTGGAGCCTTCAGTCGAGGGTGCAATACTCGGGAAAGGTTGGCGGAAGGCCCGCGGCATAAGGAGACGGCACCGTGCCGAAGGGGTGCGCTTGCAAGAATTCCCAAACCGAGGGGCGCGCAGCGATCGGGATCTTGTGCCCCATCCCATGATTGCAAAGAAACGAAAAACGACCAAGCGCCCCGAGATCGTCGTGAAACGCGCGGCTCAGCGCCTGAAAGTTGGCGATGACCTGATCTTTCGCGCCGCCAAAAAAAATCATCGCGGCGAAATGATTCTCAGGATCTTGATCGAGGGGAAAGCCGAGGAGGCCACCCGAATAGGGAACAACGCTCGCGATGTAACCCGAGCGACGGTAGGCCATCTGCACGGTCTGTAAGCCCCCCGCGCTCATCCCCACCGAATGGATGCGCCGCTCGTCGACGCCACGTTGCTCACGCGCACACGCAAGCACTTCGTCGGCGACCAAAAGGTCGTCCTCACGCCCGGCCCCCATGGTCAAATACCAGGGAAACTGCGCGGATTTTAAATCGTGCTCCGGAGCCGCCACGATGCCGCCCGCAGCCTTGATGGCGTCGACGGTCGGGTCGCCGAGGCCGTAAAGCGCTTCCTCGGGCGCGCTGCCGGTGCCGTGCCAATAAAACACAAGAGGGCCGGCTAGGCTCACCCCTGGAGCGAGCCACAAGCGCACGCGACGCGGCGCAATGCCCGACGGTGTGAAGGTGACATAGCCATCCGTCAAGTTGGGACAATGGCCGCTCGAGGTCGGGAAGAATTCCGCGAGAGGCGAGGTCCGCGAAGTCACGACCGGCTCGACGGCCGAGGCCCCCCCGCACCCTAGAGCTACCAGCAGCGAAGACGCAAAAAGGGCGCGCATTTGGGAACAATACACCGAGGGCTCGGACGCGCTGAGGCGATTCTGCGCGGTCAGCGGTTCGAGCGCCGACTTCAGGGGGAGCTTGCGATGGCGACGTGCAAAAGCCCGGGGCCTGCGACCGCCACGGGGGCGGACCAGACACTGCTTGCAAGATGCGTGTGATACGCCTTCCCGTCGCTACCCACGTAAGCGACCTCAGCGTCGTGCCCGCCGATCCCAGGCGCAACCGACGGCGCGCTCGTGACGGTTGGGTTGGGCACGATGAGCGGCTTGGGCGCCGACCACGACGGGGTCGCGCCGGGAACGAAGCGAGCGGTGTAAGGCTTGGTATCGAAGCCGCGAAAAACGAGCAGAGCCTCGCCGTTCGGCAGGGCTGCGAGTGCGGGCGGATCGGCCGAGAAGCTGTTGGCCTCAACGGCCGCAGCAGCACTCCAGGCGCCGGCCAGTCGCGTCGCAAACATCAGCTTTTTATCGGAAGAATTAGCATATACGAGCAGCAACTCGGCACCCGACGAGAGCCCGACAGCAGCGGGGGATAGCGTCGTCGCGGTGTTCGGAAGCTCGGCCGCCAGCTGCCACGCGCCCTGCAGCCGCGACTGAACGAACAGACCACCGTTGCCGCCTGGAAACGCCAGAACAAGCTCCTGCCCGACGACGGCGATGGCACCCGGAACCGGGCCGAACGACGCGTCCCCGAGGCCCGCCTTGACCAATTCGGCGGTCGGATTCCAGCCGCCAAGGTAACTCCCGAAGTAATGCTTGAAGTCGTCACCAAGAAAGACCACGTCGGCGGCGTTGCCACGCGCCGCGAGCGCGGGCGCCCCTTGAGTCGTCACGAGCGGCCCAACGGCCTTCGGCTTCGCCCAGCTCGTGCCGTCAAAGGATTCAAACTGAAGCTCACCTTTCAGCGGGTCGCGATGCACGCCCAGCGCGAACGCGGGTCCGACGAAGGCGAGGCTGGGGGCTCGGTCGGACGCTCCCGTGAAGCTCTCGGTGGCCCATGCGCCCGCGTGAAACTCACCCCCGACGAGCAGCTTTGAGCCACCCGCGAGCAAGACGAGTTGGCCCGTCGAAGAAGCCCCGCCGCTGCCACTCGAGCCGGCGCTCGAAATCGAGGCCGTCGTCGCTCCGACTTCGCTCGCTGTCGAAGGTTGGGCGCCACCGAGCCCGGTCGACGATGGGAGCGTTGCGCCGCCTTCGCCCGCCGCCGTGGTCACGCTTGAAGACCATGCGACGCCCCCTTGCCCTCCGCTGCCCTCCGTTCCCTCCTGACGAGCACAGGCGCTAGCAAAAACCATGGCAACGAGCAGCCCCGCGATGCCTGAGGCCCAAACGGTTCGAAACAGGTTCATCGACGACGTTTTTACTACCCTTGAGCCACTTCGCGCTATACCCGCATCGCTCACAAGGGAAGAGAATCCTTGGCCCCGACCTCCACGCCCCCGCCCTCAAAAGAACCGAATTCCGCCGCGGCTTCCCTTCGGACCCGCTTCTGGGACCGGCTTGCCGACCTTCAGCTCGAACGGCCGTGGTTCGTCTTGGCGATCGCGCTCGCAGTGACGACGGTGTCTCTTGCGCTCGCGCTGCGCCTCCGCATTCAGCCCGGTTTTGAGGCACTTTTGCCCTCCTCGCGCCCGAGCGTCCAGGAGCTGGAGCGGGTCAAGGGAAGCACCACCGGCATCTCGACCGTGTTTGTGGTGCTCGAAGGGGGTGAGACTGCCGACCTGCGCAAGGCGGCAGATGCACTCGTCGATGCGACGCTCAAGCTGGGACACCCGTGGGTCGGTGCAGCCGAAAGCGGACCCCACGACGCCCTCGATTTTCTCCAGCCGCGTTCGGGCCTCTTTGTTGATGCCGAGAAGCTCCAAAAGTTGCTCGACGACTGGGACGAGGAGGTCGGAAAAGCCACCGGAGCCTCGCTGGACGACGACGACGACGACGACGACGGCGACGGCGACGGCGACGGCGACGACGACCGCAACTCCAAAGGCAAGGAAAAGCTCCGAGCAAAGTTCGGTGCTGCGGCTCTGAAAAAACGCTTTGGCGTCGACGACGAAACTCGCCACAGCTTGCCGGCGTTCCCCGATGGTTATTACCAATCCGAAGACGGCAAGGTGGTCGTGGTCGCGCTGCGCTCGGGGATCCTCGGCACCGACTTTGAACGTGGCCGAGAAGCACTCAAGCGCATCCGTGGAGCCATCGACGCCGTTCAACTGACGCGTTTTCACCGCGACATGCACTACAGCATGGCGGGCGATCTCGTCAGCGCCATCGCCGAATTCAAAGCCATCAACGAAGACCTCACGGAGGTCGGCTTGCTTGGCACCTTGATGATCGTCAGCGTGGTATTTCTCTACTATTTGCGACTCCGCATGCTCGTCGCGATGGTGCTGACGATTGGCGTCGGAGTGAGCCTGACCTTCGGTGCGACCCAGCTGTTGATCGGACAGCTGAACATGGCCACCGGGTTCTTGTTCACCATCGTCGCCGGCAACGGCATCAACTCCGGCATCATCTACATGGCGCGGTACCTCGAGCTGCGCCGTAAGGGGGTCGCGAACGACACCGCAATCCGGACAGCCCATCACGACACCTGGCTCCCAACGCTCACGGCGGCGGCCGCGGCCAGCGTCTCGTACGCCTCGCTCATGGCCACCGAATTTCGTGGTTTTCGGGACTTCGGAATCATCGGCGGCATCGGCATGGTGCTGTGTTGGCTAGCTACCTATGCCTTCCTGCCATCGCTCCTCATCGTCGCCGATCGCCGAATCGGGCTCGGCCCGGACCGAGGCGGCCTTTTCGGACTCTTGCCCTCCTCGACGAGCGGCGGTCTGCCCTTCGGCGCGCCCTTCGCCGCGATCGTGGCGCGTGCCCCCCGAGCAGCAACCGTCATCGGCATCCTTCTCACTTTGACGGGCACCATCGTCACCGTTCGCTGGGTCGTCAATGACCCGATGGAATACGACCTGAACAACCTCCGGACGGACACGAGAAAACGCGTCGACGAGGTGCGCGCACGAAAGCTCGCCGTCGGCATCACTCACTACGTCGGCAGCGACGGCATGGCGATCTTGGTGGACCGAACGGAGCAGGTGCCCCTGCTCACGGCCGAGCTCATGAAGCGCCGCGACGCCGCGCCGGCCGACGCGAAGCCATTCAAAAGCGTCTACGCCCTTCAGGACTTCGTCGCGCCCGAGCAGGCAAAAAAAGTCCCGCTCCTGCGCGAGCTAAAAGACCGCGTGATGCGAGCCAACCGCCGCGGCTTCCTCAGCCCGAACGAGCTGAAGGAATTGGCACCGTACCTCCCGCCAGACGACCTCAAACCCTACACGATGGCGGAGCTGCCGGACTCGGCCGCGCGTGCGTTCACCGAACGCGATGGAACCCGCGGTCGAATCGTTTACATCGAACCCATCAGCACCGAACACGTCGAAGACGCCCACTACCTTTTTCGCTGGGCCGATTCGTACCGCAAGACCGTGCTTCCGGATGGCCAAGGAACGATTCTAGGGTCCGGGCGAGCCGTCATTTATGCGGACATCTGGGCCGCGCTCGTGAGCGACGTACCGCGCCTGGTCATTCTATCGTTGACGCTGACGTTGCTGGTCGTTGCGCTCTGCTTCCGCCTGGGAAGCGCCACCGTGATCGTCTTCGCGTCCCTGCTCGGGGGAATAGCGTGGATGACGGGGGCGCTCGCACTCACGAATATGCGGCTCAACTTTTTGAATTTTATCGCCTTGCCCGTCACGTTCGGGATCGGCGTGGACTACGCGGTGAACATCGTTCAGCGGTATCTGAAGGATGGCGCCGGGAGCATGGTCAATGCCGTGCGGGAGACCGGTGGCGCCGTCGTTTTATGCAGCGCGACGACCACCTTCGGCTACCTCGCACTCGTCCGCTCGATGAACTACGCCGTGCGGAGTTTGGGCCTCGCTGCCGTGTTAGGTGAAGTGGCGTGTCTGCTCTTCGCGGTGGTGGTCCTTCCTGGCGCCCTCGTGTGGCGGGACCGAGCACGCGGACAGCCTGCGACCACGCCCATCGAGGACCCGCAACGCCACCGCGCGGCGTGAGATCGCCTCGGTCGAACGGTCGCGCCCGGCGAGCACGACGGTGAGGCTCCCTGAAGCGTAACTCTGTTGGAAGCGGCGCAAGCCCGCCCCGGTCACGGGACACGGGCTAGAGCTCTGTGCAGGCTAGAGCTCTGTGCAAACCAACTCGTCGTAAGCGAGGACCGCCGTTTCGAAATGGTCGACGTTCGCGCTGACGTCTGCCCACGCTACGTGGAGCTTGAATGGGGAGGTCTCGACCAATCCTCCAGGTGTCCCCATCGAAACTTTCCGAATACGGAGGCGTGAAGAGCCGCCGACAGGTTGGAACGGCAGCGACGGCAGAACACCAGAACCGCGTCGGTTGCCGTCCGCATCGAGAAAAAGGAAGCCCAGCTCTTTGTATGTGTCTGGACTCGTGCCCTCCCCTTGACCGCCGACCATGGCGAAGATGTCACCCAACCACCCGAACGCGGGATCGCCAAATGGCAGCTCGCCGCCCGGTGCGAACTTGTCGATGAACTTCGCGTCGTCGCTGAGCCAATTGCCAAGCTTTTTCGGCGCGAGCTTGCCCGCATGCAAGGCTACAATCGCCCCTGCCGCATCAAAAGCAACACCCGCCAGCATGACGTTCGCACCATCGCCGGATGCCACTGCATCGAGCACCGCAAGGGGACCTATCGAGCGCGAGGCGACGATGCCCATCGTGTCGGGACCGAGCGAGAACTCGCTCGGCGTGGACTCGTTCGACATGGCCCCCATAAACGGGAGCCCCACGTAAGCAAAGTCACGGTTCAGCGCCTTCGCGTGAAAGAAACTTTGCACCGTCAGCTGTTGCTGCGCATTCGCGCTCGCGGGGTCGGTGACCGAAACCGTCTTCCCGCCCTGCTGGTTGAAGTGGCCGTAGCGCATCAAACTTTTTTCCGTTGAGTCTCGGTAAGCAACCACGACGGAGGCTTCCCAAGCGGTGCCGGTTGCATTCGTCGCGACGAACCTCCCGTCGACGGATGCATTGGTCGACGACGGAAACCATTGTCCAGACAAGAGAATCGCGTGCCGTTGGAAGACGGGTACCAGGTTCGGCGCCGCATCGAAGATCTCGTACAGGAAGACCTCCGCGCCATTGCCTCGGTCCTCGACAAGGAGAACCCCGGTCGTTCCGGAGGTAAGTCGAGCGACCTGAAGCACGCCCCTCACATCGCTACCCAGTTCATTCCCTGCGGGAACCAACAGGGAATGAACCGTGAGCGTCGCGTCGTTGTTGGCGCTGCGCGTGAGGGCGAGGACCCACGGATCCAAAGCCGGCCCGCGCTCGGCGATCCACGTTCGGTCGAGATAGGCATTCGTCCCGTCGTTGTAAATTTTCAGCGCGATCGGCGTCTGCTTGCCCAACACGCACCCGAACGCGGTGATGGGCGCAGCGCCCCCCGCTCCCCCCGGCCCTTGGATGGTGGCGGTCGAACTCTGCCCACCGGCCCCACCTGCGCCACCGGCCCCAACAGGCCCCGCTGTCTCGAACGAACCGAGCAGGGTCGTGCACGCGACCTCCCCGACCAGTCCCAATAGCAAAAGAGCGACAATCGCAGCGTGCCGTCCCAAGCTCATTCGGCGAGACTAAGCGACTACGCCTTTGCGCGCCCGAAAATCTTACGATTCGCTGGCAGCGATTTCACCAGCCACACGTTGCCGCCCACGACCGAGCCGCGACCGATGACGGTTGCGCCGCCGAGAATCGTCGCCCCCGCATAAATGGTGACGTCGTCCTCGATGGTTGGATGTCGCTTGGACTCACGGCCTGCCTCTGCGCGCGCGGTACTCAAGGCGCCAAGCGTGACGTTTTGGTAAAGCTTCACTCGGTCGCCGATGACCGTCGTCTCGCCGATAACGACACCGGTGCCGTGATCGATGAAGAAGCTCTCACCTATCACCGCGCCCGGATGGATGTCGATGCCGGTAAGGGCGTGGGCATGTTCGGCGATCATGCGCGGGACGAATGGCACGCCCTCGAGATGGAGCGCATGCGCAACCCGGTGTGCGCAAATAGCCGTGATCGACGGGTAGCTGAGGACCACCTCCTCGACGCTGCCGGCCGCAGGGTCGCCGCGGAACGCCGCCACGACATCCGCGTTGAGGAGCCGCCGCAACTCCGGCAACCGACCCAACAAACGCAGGACGATAGCCTCCGCAACATGGTCGTGGTGACGCGCCTCGCAGCCGTAGCGAAAGGCGCACTCGATGGGCTCGACGAGCAACTCGTAAGCTTGACTGAGGTGCTCCTCGAGAACGGACCGAAGGGTGTCTCGGGTCAACACGCGATGGCTGTGATAGCCCAGAAAAATCGCGGTTTTGAGGTGCTCGAAGGCCTCGATGACTTTGCCCTGGCGCGGCAAGACGGAGCGCTCGAAATTGTTGAGCTCGGCGGCTTCGTCGTAGCTGGCCTGCAGCGCATCGATCGCCGCCGCCAGCGGCGGGGGACGGCTTCGCTCAGCAGCCATGGCTCACTTCACGACACGGAGGTACGGCGGGAGCGGGCGTTTCGTGTTCTTTGTGGGCGGGCTCGGCGGGCTCGGATCTTCGTGGATCTCGGAGTCTTCGCTCCCAACCGCCACCGCCGCAACGGCCGCAACGGCCGCAACGGGCGCGACGGCCGCGACGGGCGGGTCCACGAGCTTCGGCCGAGCACGTGGCGCCTTTGGCTTTGCCACCTTGGGCTTCGGAGCGGCCTGCACGCGTCCTTTTTTGGGCGTGCCCGGCGACGCATGAGCGGCTGCCGACTCCTTTGCGGCGGCATCTTCGTCCGGCGGCTCAGGCGCCAGAGCGCGCACCGCTTCGAGGTGTGGACGCGGCCGTGCGGCGGGGGCCTGAGACAACTCGATAGGCACGTCTTGGGGCCAGATCATTCCCCGCCCGTCCTCAGCGACGATTCCATAAATCGCCGTAAAAGGCATGAAGCACCAGAAGGGCGAGCGGTTGAACGAGAGCGTGCAGCTGACCCCATCGTCGCCCACCTCGAGGTCTGGAATGCGCACGAGCATGTTCAACCCCACCTGCAAAATGAGCTGCGGCTGGTTGGCTAGCCATTTCGGTACAATGACGCCTTGTCGCCGCGGATCCAGATGCAGAAAGACGCTGGCTCCTTCGAGCAACGCCGTCATGACATCTTTTTTCGGCGGAAGCTCCGATGACTCGCCCATCCCTTCGACATAGCGGGAGTCGGCCCGAAATCCAAGAGCCGCGTCATCCGAGACACCGACCTGTCAGCTCAACCGTCGAAACGCAAACCCAGCTGGGCCTCTGGCACTTCCGGTGCCGCTTCGATGAGGGAAGGGTCATCCTCATGAACACTGTTCACCCGCCGTGAAACCGAAAAAAAAGTGAGCGCATTTGCAGGTGCCGGAACCAACAGGGCCTGCGCGCGCCCGAGCGTCCCCGGCGCCGCGTCGAGCCAACCTGCCACGTCACGGCGAGCCAGCACCACCGGCATTCGGTCGTGAATGGGAGCGACGAGCGCGTTCGCTTGCGTCGTGATGAGGGTGAAGGTCGGGAAGGACGCGCCTGTCACGGGCTCGGTCCAGGTTTCATAAAGACCCGCCAGCCATAAGATCGACCGATCCGGGGCATGGAACCAGACCGGCGTTCGCGCGGTTTTCTTCCCGTGCCATTCGTAGAATCCGTCGAGCGGCACCACGCAGCGTCGCGAGCGAAACGCCGCCCGAAAAGCGGGTTTCACTGACACGGTTTCGGCGCGTGCGTTGCACTGTTTTGCACCCGCCGAGCGCACCGTCGCCCAGCTGTTGAGAAGTCCCCAGTGGGCCGGGACGAGCTCCCTGCGCGCCCCGTCGAGGCGCACGAGCCAATGCCGACTCGTCGGCGCGATATTGAACCGAGGGCGATGCGTACTCGCATCCATCGGATCGAGGAAAGCCTCAACCTCAGCGGCGACCTCCGCAAGCTGACGAACGGACAGCGTAAAGCGTCCGCACATTCAGAAGCGGCCGGACACGG
>CANMZR010000097.1 GCA_947502375.1 Polyangiaceae bacterium | reverse complement strand
GCCGAGTGTCTCGGCTACCGCTGTAGCGACGGTGTGGGCCGCGTCGAAGGAGCCGAACGCGAGCAAGGCCACCGTCGCGCGGGCGAGCAGGAACACTCCAAGAAAACGAAAGATACGCGCATTGTGATGCCGCGCATCGGGCGCAACGCGGTGGACCAGCGCCGCGGTCGCCAACACGGACGCCGTGATCAAGACCGTGCCCAGGGTCGTGAGAAGATACGATCCAGCGTCCATTTGCATCGAGCTTGGTCCGGCTCTGTTTGGGTGACAAGGTCAACCGGCGCCCGGTGCGGCGGCGGTCCGATGAGCTGGCGGGCGCGTTCTTTTCGCGCTGCGTGCGCGCGTCATCGAAAAAACGAACGCGTTATCGCGACGCCCTCAACCCTTCGTTCGTCGTCGTCGTTTGGAGGCGTACGCCTCGGCGTGAACGATGACGGCACTCGCGATATCGACCTGCGTAACTTGTTCGATGCCCTCGAGACCTGGCGAGCAGTTCACCTCGATCACGAGCGGCGTGCCGTCTGCGTCGAGAATGTCGACCCCCGCTACCTCGAGGTCGAGAGCACGCGCGGCCCTTAGCGCGGTCGCCGTAAAGCGTCGGCTCAGCTTCACGCTCTCGCCGCTTCCACCGCGGTGAATGTTTGAGCGAAACTCGCCCGGCGGGGCCGTTCTCCGCATCGCCGCGACGACCCGGCCTCCGACCACAAACGCTCGAATATCGCTCCCGCGCGCCGCCTTCACGAACTCCTGTAAGATCACTTGCTGACCGAGAGCCGAGAGCGTTTCACACAAGGAAACCAAGGATTTCTCGCTGTCGGCGAGCATTGTTCCCACGCCCTGCGTGCCGTTCTGGAGCTTGACGACGACCGGACACCCGCCGACCAACGCGAGTGCGTCCTTCAGTCCACCGAGGGAACGCAGTGCGATGGTTCGGGGCACGCCCACGCGGTCTTTCGCCATGCGCTGGAGCGAGCGCACCTTGTCCCGCGCCAGTAAAATCGACGCGGAGCCATTCAATACCGCATGCCCGGCTTCTTCGAGTGCGGCGACCGCGGTGGCTCCGAAGGCCGTCAGGCTCGCGCCGATCCGTGGCAGCACGGCATCGTAATGCACGAGCGGCTTGCCAAGGACCAGTACGCCGGGGCTTTTCGGCAGCGCTGCGAATTGCAGTCGAACCGGATCGAGCACATCGACCTCGTGACCGCGGGCGCGCGCGGCTCGAATGAGACGAGCCGTCGAGTAGAGCGAAGCGTTGCGCGAGAGCACGAGTAGCCTCATGCTCGGAAGCGTATCATCTGGTGGAGTGCGCCGAGTCCATCGAAAGGCCGGGTATTCCGACGCCCCCTCTTTGGCGAGGGCGTCGGAATACCCGTCCCTTCGACGGATATTGACTCGGCTACCTGTTGTTTTTTTGCCCTCGATTCTTACGAATCGAGGGCGGTCCGCCGAGTCCATCGAAAGGACGTCGCGGCCTCGGTCGCTGGACGAAGCGAAGTCTTTCGTGTACGGATCCGGGGAAGACCCGCCGTGGAGAGAAATGACGATGTGGCAGCCATTTACCGAAGAACATCAGCAGTTTCGCAAGCTCGTTCGTGAGTTCGCCGAGAAGGAACTCGCTCCACATGCGGCGGAGTGGGAGGCCTCTGGCTGCTTTCCTAGCTCCGTCTTCAAGCGAGCCGGGGACCTCGGGATCCTCGGTGCCCACTACTCGGAGGAGCATGGTGGCTCGGGTGGCGATTATTGGTTCAGCGTGGCCAAAGCCGAGGAACTTTCGCGCTGCCGTTCGGCTGGCGTGTCGATGGGTTTGCTCGTCCAGAGCGACATGGCGACGCCCGCTATCAGCGAGCTCGGGACTCCGCTGCAAATCGAGGAGTTTTTGAAACCCGCCCTCAGCGGCGACAAAGTTGCGGCGCTCGGGATAAGCGAGCCGGCGGCAGGGAGTGACGTCGCCGGGATCCGAACGACCGCCGCACGCGACGGGGACGACTACGTCATCAACGGCCAGAAGACCTTCATCACGAACGGGACGCGCGCCGATTTCGTGACGTTGCTCGCCAAGACCGACCCCGACCGCGGTGCCCACGGGTGCACGTTCTTTCTCGTACCGACGGCAACCAAGGGCTTTCAGGTTGCGCGCAAACTCGACAAGATCGGCAATCGCTCCTCGGACACGGCGGAACTCTTCTTCGACGACATGCGCATCCCTTCGCGCTACCGCCTCGGCGAAGAAAACATGGGCTTCATGTACCTGATGCAGAACTTCCAGTCGGAGCGGCTCATCGGGGGTGTCGGAGCGCTTTCGGGCGCCCGGCATGCCATCGAATTCTCGGAGGCCTATGGACGCGAGCGCAAGGCGTTCGGAAAGCCGATCCTGTCGCGCGAGCTGTGGCAACACAAATTCGTGGACATGCACATCAAGGTGGAGGCGGCGCATGCTTTTCTCTACAAATGCGTCGATGCGTTCAATGAAGATCGGTACGTGAACAAGGGGCCTATCAGCATCGAGACCGTGAAGCTCATCAGCATGTCGAAGGTGCTCGTGGGCGATGTCGTCAGCGAGGTGATGGACACGTGTTTGCAGTTTCACGGTGGCTGGGGCTACATCGAGGAGTTCCCGATTGCGCGTGCGTGGCGTGATTCGCGCTTGTTCCGAATTGGTGGCGGGACCACCGAGACGATGCGCTACTACATAGCGAAGCTCCTCGGGTACTGAGCGGTACCCTCGTGGAGGCAAAACGTTTCGCAGGTGTTGGCTCCGTTCCCGACTCGCGCCCGGCGCATGCGTGCGGCCGTTTTGATTTATGGGAGTCGCCTGGGCTTCGCTCGAGCCGCGCTGTGGGTCGCATGTGAAAATGTTGCGGGAGAGCCCGTGCATTGTGGTCGTCGGCGCCGGTACCGGTGTCGGAAAGACGCATGTGAGTTGTGCCCTGGTTGCGGAACTGCGGCGGCGCGGTGTCGCAATCGAAGCCAGAAAGCCCGTCGAGTCGGGTTACGCGGACGTCGAGAGCGATGCCGAGCGGCTTGCGATGGCGGCCGGTCACGCGACGTTTCGTCCCCGCTATGCTTTCGTCGAGGCGGCGTCCCCTCATCGAGCGGCACGGCGGGCGGGCGTCCGTATCGAGCTTACGGAGCTTCTGGCGTGGTGCCCGCGCTCGGGCGGTTGGTTGATCGAAACAGCGGGCGGGCTTTTATCGCCGCTGAGTGAGTCTCTCTCGAACCTCGACTTTACGGCGGCACTCGAACCTGCTGCCGTGGTGCTCGTGGTGGCGAATCGCCTTGGGGCGCTGCACGACGTCCGCGCCTGTCAGCTCGCCCTCGCGACTCGGGAACTGACGGCGCAGGTGGTTTTGTCCGAGCCAGCGAACGGGGATGAGGCGACGCTCACGAATTCCGAGGAACTCGCGCAGCTTGGTTGGGCTGCGACTTCGATTGAATTTCCGCGCGCTTTCCTCGACGATTCGAAAACAAAAGCGGCCGCGAGCGGGCTCGCCGATGCGCTTTCACAGGGCGGGTGAACAGCGCGTGAAGGGCTTGAAGAGGCTCGATCCCAAGCGGGCGGTCGCCGAGGCACAGCGTGGTCAGGTGGCGTTCTCGGAGGGCCGACTCCGCGCTGCGGTGACGTGCTTTCGTCGTTCGCTCATCGCAAGGCCGCTCGTCGATGTGTACATTCTGCTTGGGCGGGCGCTCCGCGAGCTCGCTGAGAAAGGTTCCGTCGAGGCGTTTCGCGCGGCCCTCGCGATGGACCCGTTGCGAGTGGATGCGCACAACGGACTCGGCCTCTCGCTCGTTCGTGAACACAGGCTTGCGGAAGCCATCGACGTGTTTCTCCGCGCGCTCGAACTCGACCCCGCGTCTGCGAATGCCCGCTTCAATCTCGCGACGACTTTCGCCGGCCTCGGCCGTCACGACGCTGCCGCCGTCCACTTTGGCGCGTTGGTTGCGACTGCGCCCGGTGATGCCGAAGTGCAGGCCGCTTACGGTGTGGCGCTCGAGCGGAGCGGCCGCGTCCGTGAGGCCATCGTCGCCTATCGAAGCGCAGGACGCGACGCCGCAGCGCTTTACAACCTCGCCCGTCTGCTCGTCGCAGAAGGGGAGCTCGACGAGGCAGAGATCATCGTGGATTCCTTGCTCACCCAGCCGCTCGCGGTCGCGGCCAGCGCCGATGCGCTCGATCTTCGCGCTGGTATTTTGAGCGTTTCAGGCCGCGTGGATGAGGCTATTGACGAGCATCAACGCGCGGTCGATGCCGACCCGAAGCGGCCCGAGCTTCACTCCAATTTGTTGCTCGCGATGCAGTACGGCTCAGGCTCTCGAGAGCAGCTCTTCGAGGCCCATCGAGATTGGGGACGCCGCCACGGTTCCGCGGGCGTTTCACTCGCGACGCCTCTGCGCTCGTTTGGGGCGGCGTCCCTGCCGCGGCTCGGCTTCGTTTCGTCCGATCTCAGGTACCATTCTGTGGCCTACTTCATCGAGCCGCTGTTCCGTGGCCTGACCCGTCGCGCCTCCATTTTTGCTTACTCGAACTCGTCTCGGAGTGACGCGACGACGGAGCGGCTGCGCGCGCATTGCAGTGGCTGGCGCGAGGTGGCGACTCTGGACGATCGGGCGCTTCAGGAGACGCTGTTGAACGACTCGCTCGACGTCTTGATCGATCTCTCGGGTCACACTGGCGGGAACCGGCTCCGTGCGCTTGGGTGCAGGCCAGCTGTGCGCATCGTGACCTACCTCGGCTACCCCGATACGACGGGCCTCCCGTTCGATCTCCGCATCACGGATGCGCTCGCGGATCCGCCCGGCGCGGAGCACTTTCACACCGAGGGACTCGCCCGGCTCGAGGGTGGGTTTCTTTGCTATCGCCCGGACGATGACGCTCCGGAAACGGTCGCTCCTCCCTGCCTTTTGAACGGTTTCGTCACGTTTGGTTCGTTCAACACCACCTCGAAGCTCACCCCGGGGACGGTTGCGCTTTGGGCCAGGGTGCTCACACAGACGGGTGGGCGTCTCATCCTCAAGGCACCTTCCTTCGGAGCCGCGGCGACGGTCAGGCGTTACCGCTCGATGTTTGAGCACCATGGAATTGCGCCGAGTCGCGTCGAGTTTCACGGGTTCGTTGCATCCACACGGGAGCATCTTGCCCGCTACGGCTCGGTCGATATCGCACTCGATCCGTTTCCGTACGTCGGCACCACCACCACCTGCGAAGCCGCTTGGATGGGGGTACCCGTGGTGTCACTCGTTGGCGAGCGGCATGCCGCCCGGGTCGGACTCAGTTTGCTCACGCGCCTCGGGCTTGCCGAGCTCGCAGTTTCATCCGAGGACGATTACGTGCGCTGCGCGTCGGAGCTGGCCGGCGATATCGAGCGGTTGGTCGTGCTCCGTCGCGAGTTGCGTCCCCGGATGGCAGCCTCTCCTTTGTGCGATGAAGTACGCTTCGCCGAAGAATTTCTCGCGGCCGTCACGGCTGCGTAGCGGCGCGGGAACGGCTCCGTGATGCACCGCGTTGCGAGAGCCGTAGGGCCGCGGGCAGCAAGAGCAGCGCGGTGAGGAGGCACGCAATCTCTCCCGCGGCCGCTGCGACCCCGAAGCTGCGAATGCCAAGGTTCACGGACAACGTGAGCGCGATGTAACCGAGCATCGTCGTCAGCGAACAGAGGACCACCGCTCCCCCGGTCTCGACGACCGCTCTCACCACGTCCTCAGCGCCGTCTTGCTCGTAGCGCTTCATCACGTTCACGGCGTAGTCCGAACCCACGCCGAGGGTGATCGGTAGCGCGATGAAATTCAGGAAATTCAACTTCGATGGGATCAAGACGAAGCCGCCGGGTTGCCACGGCCACGTCGAGCGGGCCATCGCGAGCACGCCTACCGTCCACAGAAAGCCGATGAGCAACGAGCCGACGACCCACCCCGCGCCGCTTCGCATACGAAACGCCAAGACCACCAGCAGCACGGTCATCACGAGCGAGGCGCCGATCGCTTTCGGGGCGTCCTCAACGATAGCGAGAATCATGTCCGCGTAGAGCACGCTGCGGCCGCTGCCCTCGACTTTGGAGCCATCGGGTAGGTCCGTCGAACGAAAGCTTGCAGCCCACTCGATGAGGTAATGCGCGTCCCAGACGCTACGCCCTTGCGCCGGCTCCAGATACACGAGCTTGCCGCGGGTGCCATCGACCTCGGTGAACGGGCGCGCCACGGCCTCCGGTAGGTCGGCTATCCCCAACGTCTTCAACGCGCTTTTGGGCACCAACGAATCGAGGCGCGACCAGTCGCCCTCTTTCAAAAATCCCTTCGCATGAGCACGCTCGAGAAGCGCGCGGATCTCGCTCAATTTGCTCAGTTTTTGCGCTTGATCTTTGGGCAAGAGTGAAAAGACCGTGACAACTCGGCCAAAGGGCGGAGTGCTCGCTTCATCGCGTTTTTTTTCGAGTGCAGCGGCCAGCGGTTCGACTTGCTCGAGGCGCTCGACCGCCAGCGCAATGCCGTCGAGGCCGAGGCTCGGCAGGAGTCCGTCGGCGAGGTCCATGAGACGGCTGACCTCCGTCGGAGTTCCCGTAGGCGCGTTGTCGATGTTGCGCATCTCGTACTCCATCGGATCGTTGGCGATGAAGCGGTAGGTGAGCCACAACGAACCCACGCTGAGTGCGAGCCCCGTGGCGATGAGGACGCGCGGGGCCTTCGTCACAAGCCACGCGAACGGTCGACCGTAGAGGGCGTTGCCTTTCGCCGCGAGTCCATGCTTTGCGTCGATGGGTGCAAAGCGCT
The DNA here is from genome assembly GCA_947502375.1 of Polyangiaceae bacterium. GTDB lineage: Bacteria > Myxococcota_A > Polyangia > Polyangiales > Polyangiaceae > SYFR01. Next base: position 6,512 of record CANMZR010000097.1, on the reverse strand, counting down.
CCGATAGGACGAGGAACGCGGGCATCACAAGGAAGGTCGCGAGCCAGCACATCAGCATGCCGAGCCCGCCTATCATCCCAAAGTGCTTGAAGCCGCGAAAGTCGGTGACCGCCAGGGAACCGTAAGCGGCCGTGGCAGCCGCTGCAGCCGTGAGAGTGCCGGACCACGTGCCCCGATGCGCTCGAACGAGGCTCTCGGTCATCGGTAGCGAGCGGCGCTCCTCGAGGTAGCGCGCCATGTAGATGATGCCGAAGTTGATTCCGTTGCCGACGATGATGCTGAACGAGAAGCCGGTCGACTGATCGAGATAGCCAATCATCAGGTAGGCGAGGCCGAACGTCCAGGTCGCGCCGACAGCGACGGTGAACGTCATGATGAGGAGCGCGCGGAGCCTGAGGAAGTACAGCAATACGACGCCGAGGATCAGCCCGACGCCCCACACCCCCACGTGCTTTGAGTCGCTCACAATTTGTTCGTGAACCTGCGCGGATGTCAGCAAATCACCAGTGAAACCTACCTTGATGCGCGGATCGAATTGGGTGGGTGCGAGCTTATCGACGACCTCGCGTGCCAGACGTTGGAGCTTCGTCGACGCGAGCACGTCACCGGATGAAAGCGGCGTGAGAATGCGGAGCGCGATGACGTGGGTCTCCGGATTGAGGTAGTACCCGCCCGGATATTTTGCGCCGCTGGCGCTGCCGCTCCCCGTCTTGGCTTCGATTCGCCGTGTCAGCGTTTCTTCGGTGATGGCCGGCGGGGCGTCGTCCTCGTCGAGCCAGGCTCCGTTGCGTGAGCCGACCTCGTACTCGTAACGCTCTTGAAGTTCTTGGCGGGCCTCCTCGATGAGCTCCGTCGGCGCGTAAAGGAGTCGGTTCGCCTCGAAGAACGCCTGGCTCGCTTGGACCCCTGAGTCGACCGACGTGACGAGCTCTTTCGGGAGCTTCGCAAGCTCCGGCGCCACCGCATCCACGAACTTTTTCAAGCCCGCGTCGTTGGAGCCTTCGGCTATCACGATGAACGTGGACGTGGACGTCAGTCGCTTCTGGACCGCCTCGGCGACGATGACGCTGCGCTTGCCACTCGGGAGCAAGTCCCCGAGGTCCGTCTTCAAAGTGAGCTTGCTCGCCAGCCCGAGCGCTAGCAGTGCCGCGATGAAAGCGGCCACGACAAAACGCCAAGGTCGAGCGAGCTGGAGTTCCGCGAGTCGGAATAGGGCACGCCCGGCGATCCCGGCTTCAGCTCGCATCGGCCGTCACCACACCGCGCAGGTGCTGGTCGGGTGCATCGAGGTGCCTTCTTGGCAGTGAAAAGCCTCGGCAAACGCGGGTAGGTTGCGCACCGAGCCGTTCACCCGCCAGCGCGCTTGCGAGTGGGGATCGGTCGCGGCGCGAAGCTTCGTCAGCTCCTCCGTTTGTTTGCTGCACCACACCTGACCCATCGATAAAAAGAGCTGCTGCTGCTCGTTGTAGCCGTCCGCCACCAGCTCCTCCGGAGCCGCGCCACGGAGCGCCGCAAGTGCGTGATAGGCCAGCATGAGCCCGGCGTTGTCAGCGATGTTCTCGCCTAGCGTGAGCATGCCGTTTTGCTTCAGGCCCGGCAGGACCTCGTAGTTTCCGTACTGTTCCGCGATGCAACGAGCGCGCTCGTTGAACTTCGTGAGCACCGCGGGGGTCCACCAGCTCTTCAGATTGCCGTCGCCGTCGTATTGCGAGCCTTGGTCGTCAAATCCGTGGGTCAGCTCGTGGCCCACCACCATGCCAATCGAGCCAAGATTCACGGCCATCGAGGCGCTTGGCGAAAAAAACGGCGGCTGCAAGATGCCAGCCGGGAACACCATTTGATTCTTGTTCGCGTCGTAATACGCATTCACCGTCTGGGGCGACATGTACCACTCGGTCCGGTCAACGGGCTTTTCCACTTTCGCCAAGTGCCGCTCGAAGTCGTAGGTGCTCGCGCGGAGCACGTTGCCTGCGTAGCCCGTCCGATCGACCTTGAATGGATAGGCCTGCCAGGCGGCCGGATAGCCGATGAGGTCCTCCATCTTTTTGATCTTGAGGCTGGCCTTCGCTCGGGTCGCGTCGTCCATCCAAGCGAGCGCGGGCAGCCGCTGCTCGAGGGCCTCACGGATCGCTTTCAACATCGCGCGGACGGCCTCTTTGCTCTCCGGCATGAAGCGTTTTGCCACGTAGGACTTCCCGAGAAGCTCACCGAGCGAGCCGTCGGTGGAAGCGACGCAGCGTTTCCAGCGGGGCTTCTGCTCCTTCTGCCCGGTGATTTTCTGAACGAGCTTGAAGTTCTCCTGATCGAACGCTTTCGGGAGCGTGGCCGACAGCGCATGCAGGACCTGCCAGGTGAGGTAGTGCGCGAGTTCCTCGGGTGTGGCATCGGCGACCACGTCGTTCAACTTCTCGAAGAAGGTGACGCTTGTCACGTTGATTTTCGAGAATGGCGCGAGCTTCAACGAGGCATTCTCGGGCCGGTCCACGAGTGCCTTCAGGTACGCGGGATAATCGATGCGATGGCTTCGTTCCTTGAGTCCCGCCAGGTCGATCCGGTTGTACATCGCCTGAGGATCGCGGCGCTCCGTCCGCGTTTTCGAGACCGCCGCAAGCTGCTTTTCGAGCTTCACCACGTGCCCGGCCGCGCGGGTCGCTTCCACCTCGGAGAGTCCGCCAAGTTTCATCATCTGGACGACGTGGCCCTGATAATACGCCAGCACATCAGCGTATTTTGCGTCGGTATAGTAATCGCGATCGGGCAGGCCGAGGCCATCCTGATCGAGCTGTGCGATGGTGGTCGTAGCGTCTTTGTCGTCCGGCCCGCTGCCGATTGAAAAAAACGGATGGATCCCTGCGCGGTGCAGTGTCGCGAGCAAACCTTCGAGGGTTTCGCTCGGCACTCCCGCGCCCGGCTGTGCCGTTTTGTCTGTCCCTTTTGCGTGCGTATGCTGCGCGTTGGCCGCCGGTGAGTGAACGTCTCGACCATGCGCAGGAACTTCTTTTGGTGCCGAAATCGGTGGGGTTTTCGTCGCATCGTGGGGCCGGATGTCGATGGTCTTCGCTTCGGCCTCGAGGCTGGCGCGAAGCGCAGTGACGCGGTCGAGAAGGCTCTTCACGTCACCGAGGCCCGCATGCTCGATGGCCGTTTCATCGATGCATGAAGCGTAATAGTCGCTGAGCTTTTGCTCCTCGGCGCTCTTGGCACCGGTTGCGACCGTGAGGCTTTCGAGGATCGCCTTTAAGTCTTCTTCGTTGCGCTTTTGAATCTCGCTGAAGCTCCGCATCCACCTGGCCTGGTCGCCCGGGATGGTCGTGTTTTTTATCCAGTTGCCGCAGGCGAATTGGTAGAAGTCTTCACAAGGATTGGCACTCTTGTCGAGGGCATTCGGGTCGAGTCCCACGGCCGCGAGCGTGACCTGTTTCTGGGGCCGCACCCGCGGCGATTGGCCGAGGGACCCCGTACTTTGCCCGTCGGGCGGGTGTGCTCCTGCCGTGGCGGCGGTCTTCGTGCAGCTCGGAAAAATTCCGATACCGCAAGTGACGAGGGCGAGTGGAGGGAGGATGGAGCGAATGGCCTTCATTGCAAGCGTAGCCGTAGCAGATCACGGGCCCGCCATAAACTGAGCGTGCCCGAAGCCGTGACAAGAGCGCGCAACGTTAGCGACAACCGGCCTGGAAAGGGCCTTCAGGCCGCTTTGCGACGACGCCTTTGCACGCATACGAAAACCAGCACCGCAAGTGCAACGGTGAGGCGGCTCTCGGTCTTGCTGCTGCCGCAAACGACGCACCCGCAGCCGCCGCTAGACGCGTCACTCGAAGGACCCTCGTTCAGCGCCCCACCGCTCCCGCTGGCACTGGGAGCCCTTCCACCGCCCGTACCCGCCGTTTCGCCTCCCGCCCCCACGGTGCCCGCGCCGCCGCCTCCGCTCGCGGGATTTTTTTCGGGTGGTGGATTGACCTGGCAATCACCGAGCGAGTGTTCGAGTGCACCGATGGCGAGGTTCGTTTCGGGTCGGATGCGTCCGCAGTAATCGTCGATGACGTCCGGGCGTGCTCCCACTTTTTGCAAAGCGGAGGCGTCTCCCTTCACCCCGAAGTCGAGCGCGGCGGGCGCGACGTAGAGGTCGGTGAAAAAAGTAAGCGGCAACTCCTGCAGGTCGTCCGAGACTTGGAACATCGCACCGTCGCGCGCGCGGACCTTGCCCATCAGCAAATTACCGTGGGATTCGCCGCTCGTCGTGTCGAAACGAAAGTCGATTCCGTTGGTGGAAAGGAGCGTGTTGTGGAGGGCTTTCGTCCCCATCGCGCGGTTCACGTAGATGCCGACGTCGGAGCACGAAGCGATGAGGTTGTTCCGCAACACGCCGCCCGAGTGTTCCACGTTGCACGGCACGTTTGCGTCGAACGCGGGCGCGCAGAACTGCGGCGCCGTTCCACCGCCACCGTACGAGAGACCGATGCGAGTGCCACCCGTTTCACCATCTTTTTCGCAGACGACCAGGTTTCTCTCGAAGAGCCCGTTCGAACCGCCGCTCTTCATGAACGCGCCGTAGCTCGTTTGGTTGCCGCCTGCCTTGTAAAAGTCATGGATGTAATTGCCCCGAACGACCCATCCGCTCCCGCCGTCGATGTTGAGCTTGGTGACCGGATTGGCAGTCGCCCGCGGGTGTTCGTCGTAAAACTCGCTGTAAGCGACGAGCCCGCCGTTGGCCACTTGATAGGTTCCGTTTCCGTCCGGAGCGGCGTTGACCTTCAACTGCGCGTTGAAATTGCGGACGCGACTCTTCGTCAAGACGAAGCCTTCGGCCTTCCCGCCCGTCACGTGAAATGCGTGCTCGCAAGCATCGTCGCTCGCACAGACCCCGCGAACGTCGAGCCCCTCAAAATGCCAGTGCGCCCCGGTGACATGGAAACCCTCGACCCCATCGAGCTCCAGGACCGCGGCGAGAGGCGTGTCACTCTTCACGGTGATAGGCTCGGCTGCGGTGCCGCTGACCGCGCACGTAGCTCCACTCAGTTTGTACGTGCCGGGCGTCAGCGTCAGCACGTCGCCACGTTGCGCTGCGGCGATAGCGGCCAGAAGCTCCCCCGTGTTCGTGACGTTCTTCGTTCCGGCCAAGGCCGGCCCCGCGGACCAGAAAAGAACGGCAGCGAAGCCGTGCATGGCCGTGTATCCGAGCCTCATCACGCTCGGAGTATAGCGCTTGCCATCGTGCGTAAATCGAGCAAAAACCCACGTCCAGCATGCTCGTTATGAAGTTTGGAGGGAGTTCGGTCGCAAACCGGGCTCAGATTGAAAAAGTTCTCGGCATTGTCGCGGGGCGCGCGCTGCGACGACCGGTGGTGGTCTCGTCGGCGCACAAGGGTGTCACCGACGCACTTGTCCTCACGGCCAGGACGGCCGCGGCCGGCACCTACGATCCCGAGACGGTGCTGGCTCGTCAGCGCACCATCGCTCGTGAACTCGGCTGTTCGGATGGCTTGCTCGCTCCGCTTTTTTCGGAGCTTTGCGACCTCTTGCGCGGCGTCCATCTCGTGAAGGAAATCTCCCCTCGCAGCCTTGATTACATCGCGAGTTTTGGTGAGCGGATGAGCGTGCGTTGCCTCGCTGATTTCTTTACGCGGCACGGGACGCCGGCCACCGCTCATGATGTATGGGACCTCGGTTTCATCACCGATTCAAACTTTGGTTGCGCGCGTCCGACGGCTGGGTTCGACGAGCGAATACGAGCCGCCTTCGCGGCCTTGCCGTCCGACCGGATCCCCGTTGTCACGGGTTTCATCGGCAAGAATGAGAGCGGCGAGATCACGACCGTCGGGCGCAACGGCAGTGATCTCACAGCGACGCTCCTCGGAGCTGCTCTCGAGGCGGAGGAAGTCGAGATATGGAGCGATACGGATGGCGTGATGACCGCCGATCCACGGCTCGTTCCGACCGCGCGCAACATCCCCTACATGCGCTTCGACGAGGCGGCCGAGCTCGCCTATTTTGGAAGCCGGGTGCTGCATCCATCGACTCTGTTGCCTGCGATGCAGCGCGGCATCCCGGTGCGCGTTCTCAACACGAACCACCCGGCTCATCCGGGGACGGTGATCCAAGAGGTGACTCCGCCGAACCCCAATCCGGTGACGAGCATTGCTTACACCGAGAACCAATCGGTGTTGACGATCGGCTCGACTCGGATGTTTGGCGAGGTGGGCTTTCTCGGCGAAGTGTTCGCGGCCTGTGCTCGTCACGCAGTGGTGGTCGACATGGTGACGACGTCGGAAGTGAGCATTTCGCTTACAGCGCAGGGCAACGGCGCTCTCACTCGGGCGGCCGAGGAGCTGCGAAGTTTGGGCGACGTGAGCGTTCGAACGGGCCGGACCGTGCTCGTTGTGGTGGGTCAACATCTCGCGACGCGCGCCGGGGTTGCAGCCGAAATTCTGCGTGCGGTGGGCGAGCAGGGCGTGAACGTCGAGATGCTCGGGTACGCCGCGGGAGCCATCAATTTGTCGATGGTGATCGTTGAC
>CANMZR010000096.1 GCA_947502375.1 Polyangiaceae bacterium | reverse complement strand
CGTCGGTCTGATGATCTTCATCGCCCTGGCCACCGTCTGGCCCCGCTTGTCCGAGTGGCTCCTGAACCAGAAGGCGACCGTCGGCCCAACCTTCTACAACGCGTTCATCCCCCCTGTTGCGCTCGTGCTGATTTTCTTGATGGGCACGGCTCCACTGCTCGGCTGGCGCAAGACCTCGGAGCGTCTTTTCTACCAGTCTTTCACGTTTCCAATCAGTGCGATGCTGCTCGCCGGCTCAGCGCACGTGGCCTTCGGCAAGCGCTTCGGCTTCCCGGCCTTCGTCGCCTCAGAGCCCGTCAAAGACAGCTTCCTCTGGCAAAAACTCGCGTGGTTGCAGGGCAAGCTCCCGCTCGTGACGATCATGCTCGTCGCTTACAACTTCGCCGTCATTTCGCAGGAGTTCTACCGCGGCATCGTGGCTCGCCGGAAGAACAAGACCGAGAGCGTGCTCGTCGCCCTCGTGAGACTCGTCTCAAAGTCGCGCCGTCGCTATGGCGGCTACATCGTCCACATCGGCATCGCGGTGATGTTCTTCGGCTTCGCGGGCCGAGCCTGGGGTCTCGACAAAGAGGCCAGCCTGTTGCCGAACGAGACCATGTCGATTGGTGAGTACACGATGACGTACCGCGGGACGGAGCGGAAAATCGATCACGAAAAAACCGCCGTCATCACCCACATCGACGTTGCTCGCAACGGAACGCTCGTCGGAGAAGTTCAACCCGCCCGCTTCATTTACAAGGCTTCGCCCGAGCAGCCGTCGAGCGAAATCGGCCGCTTCTCGACGCCGAAAAACGATCTCTACGTCGTCGTCGGAATGATCAACCCGGAGACGAAAGCCGCGAGCGTGCAAGCCCACGTGAACCCGTTGGTCTCGTTCGTGTGGGGCGGCGTGCTGATCCTGATCTGCGGCGCCCTCGTGGCCATGTGGCCAGAGACGTCCGAAAGAGAGGCGGGGGCCTTCTCCTACGTGCGTGCACTCGGCACCGCGACGACCATGGTGATGCTGAGCGTCTGTCTCGCGCTCGCACCCTCCTACGCTTACGCGCAGCAACAGGAGATGAAACGCGAGGGCGTTGTTGAGGAGCAATCGCCGAAGGAAAAGGCGCTGTTTGCGCAACTCCTTTGCGGTTGCGGAACTTGCCCGCACGAGCCGCTCTCCACCTGCACGTGCGGCTGGGCCCACGAGATGCGCGCCGCCATCCGCAAGGACCTGAACACGGGGGCGAGCGTCAACGCCATCTTGAAAGACTACGCGGCGAAACACGGCAGCGACTCGGTGGTCGTCCAAGCCGATGAAGGCGGCGCCCGAGCCCTTTGGGTGGTGCCGCTCATCGCGTTCGTTGCTGGCGGAGGGCTCATCTTTCGCTACCTGAAAAAGCGGTCGGTCAATCCCGCCGAAGGCGAGACAAAAGAGGACTCCAAGAGCCGCGACGCCTACGACGACCGGCTCGACGACGAGCTGAAGGACCTCGACGAGGACTCGTGAGCCGCGAACGACACGAACCCATGGCCGCGCGCGCCTTGGCGCTGGCAACGAAGCTTGCTCCCGTCGGGGCGATCGCGCTCGCCTTGGGTGCGGGCGCAATCGCCGGACCTCCGCTCGCGGTGCTCATTCTCGCGGGTAGCGCGCTCATCGGGGCCATCGCCACCATGTGGGCAAGCGTTCGGGCCCTCGTTGGAGAAACCGAGCTCGCCCCGGAAGAGGCCTTCGCCCTCGGTGCGCCTTCGAGCGAAGAAGAGCAAAAGCGGGCCGTTCTCCGCGCGATCAAGGATATCGAGTTCGAGCGCTCGGTCGGAAAAATTTCCGATGAAGATTACGACGTGCTGCTCGTGCGCTACCGCGCTGACGCCAAGCGCTTGCTCCGGCAAATCGACGAGACGCGGGCGCCAGACCGAGCCCGTGCCGAAGAGCTCGCCGCCGCCTACCTAGCGAAAAAAGAGCGCGCCGCTACGGCGACGGTCCGTGACGAACTAGGCGAGGCGAACAGCGGGGTCGCAAAGGCCGCTTCAGGGGCGAAACGAAAAAAACAGCACGCCGCGCCGCTTGCCGCCCCCGAGCCTGCCCTGGCGGAGGCGGCCGTAAAAAACTGCATCCGCTGCTCCGCAAAAAACGACCAAGACGCGGCCTTCTGCAAAGGCTGCGGAGACAAACTCACCGCCGAGGAAGCCTCCGCATGAAGGCGCTTACGCTCACCGGAATGCTGCTGCTCATGACGGGCGGCGCCTTCGCTCAAGGGAAAACGCCCGCAGGTTCACCCGGCCCCAGTCGGACCGCCGTGAGCCCCGCCGCCGTGGCGCCCGCCGCCTCCGCAAGGTTGCCGGAAGGCCACCCGCCGACGGCCCCGGCATCGTTACCGGACGGCCATCCGCCGACGGACGGACGGCCCCAGGAACCCGAGGGCCCGACTCCCGATCAAGTAGGGACCGATCCAGAGCTGGCCGTGGGCACCATCTTCGTGCACCTCGTCGATGCTTTGGACAGGCCGCTTGGCGGAGCGCCGATCGTGCTCGATATCGATAAGAACACGGTGGCCCAAGGCGAGTCGCACGACGAACGCACGACCCGCGTCGACGCCAAGGGGGAAGTTCGCTTCGAAGGGCTGAAGCTCGGTAGCGGAACGAGTTACCGAGTGCGCACGCAAAAAGATGGCGCAACCTTCGCCAGCTCGTCGTTCACACTGAAAGAGGAGGGCGGCGCGCAGGTTCTCCTCCACTCGTATGATGTTTTGAGCAACCTCGCGGAGAGCCGTTTCGTCATCGAAGCCTTCGTCATCCTCGAGGTGAAGCAGGACACCGTGCGAATCAATCACCTGCTGCGCACCTACACTTTTGGCGCCGCTTTTCTCGCGCGCGGCCTGAAGATGAAACTGCCGCCCGGCGCGCGCGCCTTCAATCAAGAGCAGTCCTCGTCGGACGTGGTCCTGCGGGAGCAGGGAGGCGAAGTCACCCTCGAAGGAACCTTCCCGCCGGGGCAACAGGAGCTGACGTACGCTTACACCTTACCCCTCGAACCGAACGCGACGCTCGAGCTCGACTTGCCGTTGCCGCCACGCGTGCTCGCCGCTCAGGTCAGCGTCAACGCCGGCCCGGGCATGTCGCTCGAGGTCGCTGGGTTTGCGCCCGCCCAGCTCTCACGGCGCCGCGATGGCCAGAAGGTCCTGCAGGCCCTGCGACAAATCGATGCTGCAAAAAACCCGTCAGAATTCCTGGCCAATGTCGCCAACGGTGAGGTCAACATCACCGTTCGAGGCCTGCCCGAAAGGGGCAACGGCCCGGTCATCGCGGCCGGCCTCGCGGCACTTGCACTGATGGCGGGAGCAGGGAATCTCCGCAAGAGCGGCTCCAAAGCTGAAAAGGCAGACCTTCAACGGGACCTCGCCGAAGCGCGCGACGCCCTCTTGTCAGAATTGTCGGCCCTCGAAGCGGCGAAACTCTCTGCAGAGGTGGGACCCAAGAGCTACGAGCGACTGCGTGTCGCGTTGCTCGACGCCCTCGCGCGGATCCTCGCCAAACAGAACGCGCCATGATTCGGCGTTTCGCGCGCGTCGTGTTGACCGACGGCCGCGAGGTCTTCGTCGAGGTCGGCGAGGAATACGCGGTGCTCGATGGCGCTCCGTGGCTCGGCGGCGCCGTGACCGGCGAGCGTCTTGGTCATCACGCGATCCTGCGACGCCGCGTGCCGGTTGCTCCAGGAAAAATCATCTGCGTCGGACGCAATTACGCGGCACACGCCGCCGAATTTGGCAACGAAGTCCCCGAGGAGCCGTTGCTGTTCATGAAGCCCTCCTCCTCGCTTCTTGACCCGGGCGGAACCATCGAGTTACCGCCGCCCTCGCTTTCGGTGCGAACGGAACACGAAGTGGAGCTGGGGGTCGTCGTGGGCACGCGTCTGAAACGCGCGTCTGCAGAAGAATGTGCCCACGGGATCTTCGGCTACACGATCGTCGGCGACATCACCGCTCGGGACGTTCAGCGCCGCGAAAAACAATGGACCCGCGGAAAAGGAATGGACACCTATTGCCCGGTCGGCCCGGAGGTCGTCTCCGGGCTCGACGCCGGCGCCCTCGGTGTACGCTGCTACGTGGACGACGAGCTCCGTCAAGACGGGAACACGGCGCAGCTGCTCTTCGGTCCCTGCGTTCTGCTCGCGTTCATCTCCGAGGCCATGACCTTGGAGCCGGGCGACCTCCTCGTCACGGGAACGCCCTCAGGGGTCGGACCCCTGGTTCACGGAAACCGAGTGCGCATGGAAATCGACGGACTTGGCGCGCTCGAGCTCACCGTGCGAGCTTCGACTGCGTGAAGATTTCGGCGGCCCTTCCCTGGCTCCTTGGAAGCGTGCTCGGCCTCGGGCTCATCTGGCGCGGAGTTCTCGAGGCTCGGCCGCCCGAGGTCTGTCCGGAAGGAATGCAACAACACGGCGCTCGCTGCTGCGGCCAAGGCCAGACCCTCGAAGGCGACCGCTGTCAAGGGCTCCCGACACGCTGCGCCGTGAGCCAACGAACGAGCCCAAAAGGCTGTGTCCCCCTCGACGAACGCGTGCCGCTTCTGGGAGGCCGGGTAGAGGGACTCCCCACGGACTGGGACGACACCTCGCGACGCTCTGCAACACAAGAAGTCCTGGCCTTCGACATGGACCGGCACGAAGTGGTCGAAGCGGCGTATCAGGAGTGTGTCGCGAGCCAGGCCTGTGCCGCGGCCCCGGCGCGCGGTGAAGCCGGCCGGCCTCAAACCAACATCACGGCCACCGAGGCGGCCACCTACTGCGCGTGGCGCGGGGGAGCGCTCCCGACGTCTGCGGAGTTCACGTTCGCGGCCATGGGGCGACAAGGGCGGCGCTACCCTTGGGGAGACTCCGGCGCCGTCTGTCGCCAGGCCGCTCACGGTCTGGCAACGGGACCCTGCGCCGAGGGGGCAACCGGCCCACAACTCGCAGGCTCCCACCCTTCCGGGGCGACTCCGGAGGGGATCCTCGATCTCGCGGGAAACGTCGAGGAGTGGGTGCGCTCCGACAACGGCTATGAGGCCCGCGGCGGTTCATGGAACGACATGGGAGTCACGGCGTTGCGCACCTTTAACGCCCGCCCGACACCGGCGGAAGGAAGCTCGGCAGTGCTCGGCTTTCGTTGTGTGTATGCTGCGGCCGTGAAATGAAGCGCGGCCTTCCTTTTCTCGGAATCGCCCTCGGGGCGGCGCTTATCGGGCACGCCTTGTTCTTTTCCAAGACCGAGGAGGAACGCGTTCGACTGCGCCTCGATGAGCTGGCCACGAGCGTCGGCTGGAAGGGAACTTCGGAGTCCGCGTCGCTCCGAGGAGCCCGGCTGCGCAAAGTCTTCGGCCTCCTCTTTTCGAAGGATGTCGCGCTCGCCATCCCGGAATTGGGAGCCGTTGAGCAGGGCCGAGCGGCCCTCGTGGAGTTGGCTCTCGCGACCCCGGAAGAATTCACCTCCCTGGAGGTCGACCTTGGGGCCTTGCGGATCCATCTCGACGAATCGAAGGAACATGCGCTTGCGGTCGGTGACGCCCACCTCACGGGGGAGCGCCGAAGTGGTCCCCGAAGCACCGATGACCGCGCCATCTCGATCCGGCTCGACCGAATCGAGGGCGAATGGATCATCGTAAACATCGCCACTGCGCGAGCTCAGAAAGACCGCGCCGAAAAAAGCGGAGTGGCGCCCTTGAAGGAACCAAATTGACCCGCTCAACTTCGCCTTAGCGCACCGTAAGGTTTTCCTCTACTCTTCCAAGTCACTCGAATGAGCGTCGCCCTTTTGTCGATCGGCACCGAACTTCTTCACGGGGAGATAGCCAACTCCAACGCCGAATGGCTCGGGGATCAGCTGGCGTCACGCGGCTTCGATGTGACGCGCATTGAATGCGTGGGCGACGAGCGCGCGATTCTCGCCACGACGCTTCAACGCCTCATCCAGGAAAACGCCTTCGTCCTCGCGACCGGTGGCCTCGGTCCAACCACCGACGATTTGACCGCCGAAGTCGCCGCCAGCGTCTTTGGCACCCACCTCGCCCTCGATGAAGACGCACTCGCGGCCATGCGGCGCAAACTCGAGAAGGCGGGACGCATCGTCGGCGCCGGGCACGTGAAGCAAGCCCAGCTCCCCGTCGGCGCGGAGATCCTTTCGAATTCGGTCGGCTCGGCACCGGGCTTCCTGCTCACCCGCGCCGAATCGCGCGCTTTTTTCATGCCCGGCGTGCCGAGAGAAATGCGGGCGATTTTTGAGCAACACATTCTGCCGCGAATGCTTCCGTCGGGGAAAAACAACGCTTTCCGCGTCGTATTGCATACCTATGGCGCCGGGGAGTCCGCCGTCGCGGAGCGCCTTTCTGGTCTCGAGGCCGAACACCCCGGCGTGCTGCTCGGCTACCGAATCAAAGGCCCCGAAGTCGACGTGAAAGTCATGGCGCGCGCGGCAGACCGAGCGGAAGCTCGCCAACTCGCCGAAGCCGCCGCCGACGACGCGCGAATCCGACTCGGAGGGTTGTTCTACGGCGAGGGCGATGACACCTTGGTGTCGGTGGTTGCCCGGGCCCTTCGTTCGCGCGGCTGGAGCCTGGCCGTGGCCGAGTCGTGCACCGGCGGGCTCGTTGCGAAGGAGCTCACTCAAATTCCCGCCAGCGACTACTTCATCGGTGGCACCGTCACCTATCGGAATGCAGCAAAATCAGGACTTCTCGGTGTCTCAGAAGACACCCTGCGTGGCCATGGAGCCGTCAGTCCGGAAGTCGCCGCGGAGATGGCCCAAGGCGCAAGACGAACCTTTGGAAGTGACGTCGCCCTGGCCGTGACGGGGATTGCCGGACCGACGGGCGCGACACCCGACAAGCCCGTCGGCCTCGTGCACTGGGCGGTGGCTCATCCGGGTGGAACGGTCGTGGACCAGCGGGTATTCTCGGGCGACCGAAACCAGGTCCAACAAGCGGCCTGTTATGCGGTCCTCGACGAGCTCCGGCGCGTGTGTGCGGCCGCCCGCGTGTCCCGACCGAGCAACCGCGGACTCGGTCCGAACGGTTAGTTCAGCTAGTTCAGGACCGTTTTTCGGAACACGAGCTCGCCCAGCTGCGCGTCGATCTCAAGGCTGTCGCCTGCAGAAAACTCTCCGCCCAAGAGGCGCTTCGCCAGCTCATTTTCGACAAGCCGTTGAATCGCGCGCTTCAACGGCCTCGCGCCGTACTGCGGATCCCAGCCTTCGAGGATCAACCGATCCTTGGCCGCGTCGGTCACGCTGGCGACGACGTCGCGTTTTCCGAGGCGCTGCAAAAAACGCCCGAGTTGAATGTCGACGATCCCGCGCATCTCCTCCCGCTGAAGCCGCTGAAAAACGAGCACTTCGTCGAGACGATTCAAGAGCTCGGGCCGAAGCCGCCGTCGCACCGCTTCGTTGAAGACCCGCCCCGTGAGCTCGCGCTTTTGAGCCTCGGAAAGGTTCTCCTGCCGCTCGATGTCCGCCGCGAGGTCGCTTCCGAGGTTGGAGGTCATGATGATCACCGTATTCTTGAAATCGACGAGGTTGCCCTGCCCATCCGTGAGGCGCCCATCGTCGAGCACCTGAAGCAGCACGTTCCACACGTCGTCGTGCGCCTTGTCGATTTCATCGAACAACACAATCGTATACGGACGGCGACGGACCGGCTCGGTCAGCTGGCCACCCGCCTCGTAACCCACGTAGCCGGGCGGCGCACCGATGAGCCGGGCCGCGGTATGGCGCTCGCCGTACTCGCTCATATCGATGCGCACCATCGCGCGCTCATCATCGAACAACAACTCGGCGAGCGCGCGCGCAAGCTCGGTCTTCCCCACGCCCGTCGGACCAAGAAAAAGAAACGAACCGATGGGCCGACCCTCCTCGCCAATTCCGGCACGTGAGCGACGTACCGCGTTTGCCACCATCGTGAGCGCATCGTCCTGCCCCACAACCCGCAGGCGCAGCTCGTCCTCGAGGCGCAAGAGCCGCGTAAGTTCGGTGGCAAGCATCTTCGCCACCGGGATCCCCGTCCATTTCGAAACCACCGCGGCAATGTCCTCGTCGCTCACCGCTTCCTTCAAAAAAGTCTGCGTCTTTTGCAGCACGGCGAGCTCTTCTCGTTGCGTGACGAGCTTCTGCTCTTCCTCGGGGATCCGTCCGTAGTGCAAGCGCGCCGCCAGCGCGAGATCTCCCGCGCGTTGGGCCTGGTCTTCTTCGATCCGGAGCTGCTCTATCACCTCTTTGCCGGCACGGATCCCAGCGATGAACTCGCGCTCTCTCAGCCACTGCGCCCGCAACCGGTCCCGCTCGCTTCGCTGCTCGGCGATTTCCCGACCGAGCTCGACGAGCCTGGCGCGACTCACGTTGTCTTGCTCGCGCTTCAACGCCTGCTCCTCGATTTGCAAGGTCATCAGCTTGCGCTCGAGAAGATCGATCGGCAGCGGCAGGCTGTCGATGTCCATCCGAATTTTTGATGCCGCTTCATCGATAAGATCGATCGCTTTATCCGGTAAAAAGCGCTCAGTGATGTACCGGTTCGAGAGCACGCTGGCCGCGACGATCGCCGAGTCTTGAATGCGAATTCCGTGATGCACTTCGTAGCGCTCCTTCAGTCCGCGCAGAATCGCTATCGTGTCTTCGACCGACGGCTGCTTCACGTAAACCTGCTGGAAACGCCGCTCGAGCGCCTTGTCTTTCTCGATACGCCGCCGGTATTCGTCCAGGGTCGTCGCGCCGATGCAACGAAGCTCTCCGCGTGCGAGCGCCGGCTTCAGCATGTTCGCCGCGTCAATGGAACCCTCTGAACCGCCCGCTCCGACGAGCGTGTGCAATTCATCGATAAAGAGCACGATGCGACCCTCAGCGGCCGAGACCTCTTTCAGGACGGCCTTCAATCGTTCTTCGAAGTCACCCCGAAACTTGGCGCCCGCCACAAGAGCCGGCAGATCGAGCGAGAGCAGCACCTTGTCCTTCAAGGACTCGGGGACGTCACCGTGAACGATGCGAAGCGCAATCCCCTCGACGATGGCGGTCTTGCCGACGCCAGGCTCACCGATGAGCACGGGGTTGTTCTTCGTGCGGCGCATGAGCACCTGCATCACTCGACGGATTTCTTCATCACGCCCAATCACCGGATCGAGCTTTCCGTCCCGCGCCCGCGCGGTGAGGTCGGAGCAATATTTTTCGAGGGCTTGAAGCTTCCCTTCGGGCTCCCGATCGGTCACGCGCTGGGTGCCTCGCACGAGCTTCAGCGCGCTCTGAAGCTTGACCATATTGAGGCCCACCACCTCAAGTGCACCCTGCACCTCACGGTCTTTGCGCGCAGCTGCGAGCAGCAAGTGCTCCGTCGAGATGTACTCATCGCCCAGCGCCTTGGCCTCGACCTCGGCGGCTTGCAAAACGACCAGCGCCCGGGGAGACAAGCGAGCCTCGCCACCCCCACTCAGCTGCGGGAAGCGCTCGACCCGTCGTTCGAGCTCCCGCGTCAAAACCCGTACGTCTCCGCCCGCCTTCTCGACGAGCGGAGGCACGACCCCATCGGCTTGCTCGAGCAGCGCCAACGCCAGGTGTTCGGGGTGAATCTCGGGATGTCCCCGGCGGGTCGTATTTTCAACCGCCGTGCGCAGCGCTTGCTGCGCTTTGGTCGTCATCTTTTCGATGCTCATCGTTCCCTCTGTCGGTCCTCTTGGCGTCGTCCGGAAAGTAACCACGTACCCCGTCCCCGCAAGACGGGACCTCCGCGCCGAGGGAGGGCCTTCTGAGCTGGAAGGAAATGTGTCGACCGGCTCAACAACCTTTGAGATGCTGAGGCCTCTCAACCTAGGGGAAACATTACCATGCTGTATCGCTCGATGCCTTTTCTCGGCGTTCTTCTTGTCGCCTGCAGTGGCAGCGCTAATTTTGTGTCCGAAACCAGCGGCTCGGGGGGCACAGGCGGCGCGACGAACACGGCGAGTGGCGCTGGTGGCACAACGTCCACCGAGAACAGCAGTTCCTCGGTCACGAGCTCATCGACAACGAGTGGCGGCATGTCCATGCCCCTCGCCTGCTTTGGAGAGCCGCCCGCCGACGCCCCCGCCCCTCCCGAGCTCGTCGATGCCGCCGGGTGCCCCGCTCTCGTAGCCGGCGCGAACACGGTCGATGGCCGCAAGTTTTTGATTGCGATGCCGAGCGACACGAAAGCGGACGAGAAGCTCCCGGTGGTGTTCCTGTGGCATTGGCTCGGCGGTAGCGGCCAAGGTTTTATCGACAAGGCCGAGGTCCAAACGGCGGTGGATCACTACCGATTTATCGGCGTCGCCATGGAGGCGAAAGGGGACCTTCAGTTCAAATGGCCGGTTCTTTCTGCGTCCACCCCAATCTTCGGCAACAGCGACGCGCGCGTGGAGGAAGATCTCAAGTTCTTCGACCGCACGCTCGCTTGCGTGAACAAGTCGTTCCACATCAACCGACAGTGCGTCTCGAGCGTCGGCGTCAGCGCAGGTGCGCTTTTCACGCAGGTGCTGGCGGGAAAACGAAGCGACGTGCTCTCGTCCATTGAGTCGCTCTCCGGCGGCGAAGGCAACCCCGTCCGCGCCTGGAACGAAGGGCCCCACAAACTTCCTGCGATGGTGCTTTGGGGCGGACCGACCGACAACTGTCTCAACCTCTTCAGCTTTGAGCAACTCTCGAAAAACCTCGAGAGCAAGCTCGGACCCAACGGGCACTTCCTCGTCGAGTGCATTCACAATTGCGGCCACGCCGTGCCGCCCTTTGAGCCCCTGCCGAACTCACCGACCACCTTTGGCGTGATGTGGGAGTTCGTCCTCGATCACCCACGCTGGTTGAAAGCAGGGGACTCCCCGTGGTTGAAGAGCGGCTTCCCGAACGGCTTCCCAAGCTGGTGCGGCATGGGCGTCGGCAAAGCGACCCCGCGCGTCGGGGTGTGCAAAGACAAGTCGAGTTGCTGAGCGCCACCGGCTCGGGTGGGCATGGCGCGCTCACCATTTGGCGCGCTCACCATTTAGCAAAGTGCTGCTCGACGACGCCGTACACGTCGTCGAACAGGAAGGTCTTTCCTTGCCGTGAACGCAAGGTCCCATGGAAGCGGCCATAGGGCTGATGAAAGCGGCTCACGATGACGCCGAGGTGGATGTTTTCCGCGCGCTCTCCGGCCGGCTGAAACGCGAGGTCCACCAGGCCCTCCTCATCCCGAACCCGCCAAGGCTTCATCAGGTCTCGGCTGTCATAATCAAACCGGACCGGGCCGAGCTTGACGCACTCATCTCCCAACCAGAGAGCAGAGTCTCCCGCCTCGTTCGCTTCAGGCACGGACTCTTTTTCCGGCCGGTGACCAGCCGTCAAGTTCCACCCGATGCGCGTCCCATCGAGGGCGTGACCGGTTGCCGCAGCCCAATTCCAATACGTTTCACGGAGCCGGTAGCCGCGATTGAAGTCGAGTCCCGCTAACCCCTTGCCCAAGGGGAACTCGTCACCAATCGCGCCGGCACGAACGTGGCCCCCCGCTTCGAGTCCGTAGCATTTATGCGTGTACAACCAGCGACCGGGTGCGGGCTCTTCGACGACGACAATCGGTGCGGGTTGCCTTCCGTCATCCCGCAGTAGAATGTCCGCCACGAGCGGGGGACGGGCACCGAACAGCTTTCGGCCTTGAAGCTTGGCCACGATGCGACGCTCACCGCGCGCCACGTCGTTGTGAAATTCGAGGACGCCAAAGCCGGGCCACTGAATGCGGGTCGTGCCTTCGACGGAGTTGGCCGCAACGGTCACGCCGGCGGCGGCCGGAGTGAGTGCGGAGTACTCGTGCTTCTCACCCGTCGCCCGATCGACGAGGTAAGCGAACGCGTTTCCGGCGTAGCCCGCATCGACGACCGCACACCCGAAGAGCACCTTGTCCGTGACGACGCTCGCGTAATGCCACTCTTTTAGCCGCTGCGCTCGAAAGATGCGTTCGAGCGCCTGAAACGGCGTGCCGCGCAAACCCGAAAGCGGGTGAACAACCGGTGCGTGCTCTAAGCTCGCGTCGAGGAAGGGGCGCTCGAACCAGCCCGTGTGAACGGTTCCATCAGGCTCCACGATGCGCTCGGGCGTTGGCCTGGGCACCCAATCCGGACCGCCCACAGTCGGCAGAGTACGCGAGTTCGGCATGGCAGCAGTCTGAGGCGCACCGCCCCGTTCGTCCATGGGGTAGTTTTGGAACGATGGTTCGCACATGGGCACCCCGACTCCCCCGTTGAACCTCGGTCGCCACCGGCTCGCCGTGCTCACGGCTGCGCTGCTCTTTTCTACGGGTGGCGCCGGCATCAAGTGGAGCGCGCTCGGCGGGTGGCACATCGCGGGGGTGAGGTCGGCCGTCGCCGCCGTAGCCCTGACCCTCGTTTTTCCGAAAGCTCGACGGGGCTTTGACTTTGCGACCATCGGCGTGGGCTGCGCGTTCGGCGCGTGCCTCGTGCTCTTCGTTCTCGGAAACAAGTACACGACGGCGGCGAACACTATTTTTTTGCAATCTGCAGCCCCACTTTACTTGCTGTTGCTGGCTCCGAAGCTGCTCGGCGAACGCGTTCGACGCCGCGACCTCGTCGTGATGGGCGCATTGGCACTGGGGCTCGTGCTTTTTTTCGTCGATGGTGGGGCGCCCAGCGTCCTTGCGCCTCGACCGTTGCTCGGAAACCTGCTGGCCACCGGCTCGGGCGTCGCTTGGGCGTGCACTCTTCTCGGGCTGCGGTGGCTGACCCAGCGGGGCGGCGATGACACCGCGGCGCTGAGGAGCGTCGTCGCCGGGAACGTCCTTGCTGCGGCCGTCTGTGCGGGCCCCATGTTGACGAGCGGACTCGGCGGCTTTTCCTGTTTTGATGTCGGGATTCTGTTGTATCTGGGTCTCGTTCAAATCGGGCTAGCGTACGTGCTGTTGACCTACGGTCTCCGAGGGGTGGGTGCCTTTGAAGGCTCGCTCCTCATTTTGGTCGAACCTGCCTTGAGCCCGCTTTGGTCCTGGTGGCTGCACGGCGAGCGGACGGGCTCGCTCGCGCTTCTTGGAGGCGCCTTGATTCTCGCTGCCTCAACGGTAAAAGGCTGGCTCGACCGACACGCCGTAACGGCGGAATAGTTGTCCCGAGTTGCGAGCGACTGCGATCCTTGTCGTTATGCGCAGCATGACGGATGAAGGCTTCGTGTGGCTCGATGATTCGGGGCAATTCCCAATTCGAGCCCTCGTCCACGTCCGTTCGGTGCTGCTTTCGGTCGCGCCGTTGAGCTCACAGGCCAGCCCTGTCGTGGCACCTCCGAACGACGCGCGGATGGGGCGCCGCCCGGCGGTCGGGCTGACGCGTTGGCCGGCCACCCGCGGACGGAGTTTTTCGGAGCGCCTCGTGTCGGTGGCACGCTCGACGGTTCGGGGCCGCCCGACCCTGCTCGGTGCGTGTATTCAGTTCACGGACGCCATTTCCTTCGAGCTTCGGCTGGCCTTACAAGGGCCGTGACCCCGACCCTCCCCACGACGCTCGAGTGGCTGGGCCGCGAGCGCCGGCTCGCCGTTCGACTGCGGCATGTTCT
>CANMZR010000095.1 GCA_947502375.1 Polyangiaceae bacterium | reverse complement strand
ACATCCTGACCTTCAGTGAGCGCGGGCGCATCTGCGAGGACGACTTGCTCTTCAAGCTCAAGTGGGCGCCGATTTTACCGGTCGCCAAAGCCGACTAAAACACCTCGGCGACGCGCTTCATTGGCAAGCGCCGGGTGCTGGGCCAAGCAGCGACAGCCTGACGGCGTTCAGGGCTTGACCGCGTGTCACCTTGGCGGCCGCGAGCTGCTGGCGCTGCGTTTCGCAAGAGCTTATGGCGGCGCCCCAGCTGATGCGTGACGCGTCGCTCTTGGCCGATTGCTTGGCAAGAAGCAGGCTCGCGCAGCAAGCATCGATGCCCACCGTGCGCGGAGTGCTTGGCGCTGTCGTCCACCCGTTCGAGCCTTCCGGCGAGCGGGCCTGGGCCGTTGGAGGGGTGGAGCTGAGCACGGGCTCGGCGCTCTCGGTGCTCGTTTTAGGCGGCGTCCGAGCGACGAATTCCGTGAACGGAACGTCGACGGTCGGTTCCTCGCTTTTGCAGGCATGAAGCAGCAGGAGAGCCAGTGTAATCTCTGCGATGTGAAAGCACTTCATCCGTAGCACCAGAGTGACCCGTCGAAGCATCGGTTGTCCAGGGCGCCTCAGTTTGCACCGCAAACACAGCGGCTGCGAGGGGAATTACCTGGAAGCGAGACGGAGCCACGCGGCCACGCAAAGTAAAACGAACGTGAGCCCGAATGCGAGGACGCCCACCGTGAGCCCTGCGCTTCGCATGGGTTGGCTCGCCAGGGTGCGCGGTGGAACGGAGTCGCCCTCGTCGACGGCGCGGTCGGACACGCGGGCAAGCTGCCCGTTCTTCGGCTCCGGGGTCCGCGCCTGAGCGTGGCGAAGCTGCAAGGGGTTCTCGGGACCGACAACGCCTTCGGTTCTTGAGTCGTCCGAAGCGGCCCTCGCCAGGCTCTCTTTTGAACTCGGAATGGCCTCGATGACCAGCGCGGGGCCAAGCTCGAGTGCCGTCAGTACCCGTTCGCGCGAACGCCGTCGACCGAGCTTTTCAGCAGCGAAATGCGACGATAGCCACTCACCGAAACGCAGCGCGCTCGCCGTTTGCTTGGTCGCGATGCAGTAGCCGTAGAGTTCCTCGAGCATGACGCTCGCGCTCGCGTACCGACCCGCAGGTTCCAGCTTGAGAGCTTTCTCAACGATCGCACGAAGCGTTTCCTCCTCCGGCAAACCAAGCTTTCGCAGGGGGGGCACCGTGGCCGCCCGCGCCACGTCGATGAGCGGAAGGGACGTTGTCGCCTTGTACATGCGCCGCCCGGCAAGCAATTCCCAGAGGATGATCCCGAGCGAAAAAAGATCGGTGCGTTCGTCGACGACTTCACCGCGGGCATGCTCCGGGCTCATGTAACCGGCCTTTCCTTCGATGGTTTCACTCGGCGCAAGGTCCAAGCACACGACGCTTGCGATGCCGAAGTCACACAGCTTCACCTCGCCATCGAAGCTCAAGAGGACGTTGGATGGGGTGACGTCCCGGTGAATGATACCGACGCCGTTTTGGAGGCGAAACCGGTGGGCGTATTCGAGTGCACGCAGCACCTCGCGCACCACGTAAAGGCGATACTCCATCGGCAGAGCGAGCTTGCGCAAGCTGCACTGTTTCAAGAGCTCGCGGAGATCGAGCCCCTCGACGTATTCCATCGCGATGTACAGCGTTCCCTCGTGGCGACCGAGTTCCTCGACGCGCGCGATGTTCGCATGGGAGAGCTGAGCTGCGAGCTTGGCCTCGTCGATGAGCATCTCGCTCCAGCGGTCTTCGTCTTCCCGCTTCGACAGCATCTCCTTGATGACCAGCAGCCGCGCCCCGCCGAGCTCCGTCTTGACGCGGGCGAGGTAGATGTCCGCCATACCCCCGGTGGCGATATGGTCGAAGAGCGTGAAGCGCCCGAGCCGAAACGGTAAGGTGCGCATGGCTTTCAGGTCGCAAATTATCGGGCTACCGTCAAGCTTCTGGCCTATTCCGACCTATGGCAATCACTGAACATCCGCTGCTGGCCCGTTTGCCGACCCTTGGCCAGACTCTCGGGACCACCGAGGTGTTCGACCGTTTTTTGGACTACGTGACGGAACGTGGGGTCGAGCTGTATGCGGCTCAAGAGGAGGCGCTGCTCGAGATTTGTGCGGAAAAGAACGTGATTCTTGGCACGCCGACCGGTTCTGGGAAGTCTCTCGTGGCCGAGGCGATGCACTTTCTGGCGATGGCCCGTGACCAGCGCTCCGTTTATACGAGCCCTATCAAGGCCCTGGTGAACGAGAAGTTTTTCGCGCTCTGCAACCTCTTTCACCCCGATAACGTCGGCCTTTTGACCGGCGACGCGACCGTCAACAGGGACGCGCCAATCCTTTGCTGCACCGCCGAGGTGCTCGCGAATTGGGCGCTGAGCGAGGGCACCAAGACCGACGTCGCGTATGCCATCCTCGACGAGTTTCATTACTACTCGGACCGCGAGCGCGGGACGGCCTGGCAGGTGCCGCTCTTGACGTTGCCGAAGACCACCTTCCTCTTGATGTCTGCCACCCTCGGAGACCCAAGGTTTTTCGCCGAGAAACTCACGCAGTTGAATGGCTTTCCGACCGCGATGGTGATGTCGGACGTGCGTCCCGTACCGCTCGATTACCACTACGCGGAAGTACCGCTTCAAGAGACGATTCTCGGGCTCATCGAGGAGGGTAAATCGCCGGTGTACGTCGTCAGCTTCACCCAGCGGAGTTGCCACGACCAAGCTCAGAATTTGATGAGTCTCAACGTCTGTACCAAGGAGGAAAAGCTCGCTATCGCGGTCGAGCTTGAGGGGCATAGGTTCGATACCCCGTATGGGCGGGTGCTGCATCGTTTCGTCAAGCACGGCATCGGCGTCCATCACGGTGGAATGCTGCCGAAACACCGACGACTGGTGGAGCGGCTAGCCCAAAAAGGCTTGCTGAAGGTGATAAGCGGGACCGACACGCTCGGGGTCGGCGTCAACATTCCGATCCGCACGGTCTTGCTGACCCAGCTCTGCAAATTCGACGGCGAGAAAACACGCATCCTGGGTGGTCGTGAGTTCCACCAACTCTGCGGTCGCGCTGGGCGCAAGGGTTTCGACGAGCTTGGTAGCGTGGTCGCTCAAGCGCCCGAGCATGCGATTGAGAATCTGCGGCTCGATGCCAAGGCTGGGCGGGGCAAGAAGGTGGTCAGACGCAAGCCGCCGACGAAGGGCTACGTCCATTACGCCAAAGAGACCTTCGATAAATTGATCGCCTCCAGTCCCGAGCCGCTCGAATCACGGTTCCAGGTAAACCACGCTACCTTGCTGGCCGTCCTCGGACGCGAGACCGGTGGCTGCCAGGCGATGAAAGCGCTGGTGCGCAAGTGTCACGAGCGGCCGGCGATTCAACGTCAGCTCGGGCGTACCGCCATGCAGCTCTTGCGCTCGCTCGTCGAGTCCGAAGTGGTGACGTTCGCGGCCGATCCCGAGCATCCCAAGCGCCGACGCCTCCGCATCAATCCCGACCTTCAAAAGGACTTCTCGCTCCATCACGCGCTGTCCCTCTATCTCGTGGACGCGCTGCAAGTTCTGGAGCCCGAGGCCGAGAGCTATGCGCTCGATGTGCTCGCGTTCGTGGAGGCGATCCTCGAAGACCCTCGACCCATTCTGCTGAAGCAACTCGATCGGGTGAAAGGCGAGGCGATAGCGAAGTGGAAGGCCGAAGGGGTCGAGTACGAGGAGCGCATGGCTCGGCTGGAAGAACTGCAGCATCCAAAGCCCAACTCTGGCCTTATTTACGGGACTTTTGATGCATTTCGCGGTCAGCATCCGTGGGTTGGGCAAGAGACGGTGCGGCCAAAAGGTGTCGCTCGTGAGCTCTTCGAGCGGTGCTTTGACTTTCATGGCTTCGTCATCGAGCATCAACTCGAGCGTCAAGAGGGGATCGTTCTGCGCTACCTCACCGACGTCTACGAAGCCCTCGTGAACAATGTCCCGGACCGCGCCTACACGCCGGAGTTACGAGAGCTCATTGAGTACTTCGGTTCGCTCGTTCGCGGAGTCGACGCAAGCTTGCTCGAAGAGTGGGAGATGCTCCGTGATCCCAATTACCGAGTATCTCAAAAGAGTGCTCTGTCCGAGCTGCCGAAAGAGCGTCCGCTGGTGGCGGATCGACGCGCGTTCACGGTGCTCGTTCGCAATGCCGTGTTCGGCGTGGTTCGCGCGTTGTCGCTCGGTGACTTTGGTGGCGCGGCCGCACGCGTCGAGGGACCGACGGGGGGCCCTCCCTGGACGCCGGCGAGCCTGGCGGAAGCCATCCGTCTCTATCTTGAGGATCACGAGGCGTTGCTCATCACTCCGCGAGCTCGCGGTGCCCGCATGATCGAGATCGACGAAAGCAGCCCGAGCGCCTGGAGTGTGCGGCAGCGGCTCTGCGACTCCGCCGAGCACGACGACTGGTTCGTGGTGGTCCAGGTGGACCTCGCGCGGTCCAATGAGGAGGGGCGGCCCGTCCTCACGTTGCTTTCCATCGGTCCTTAGCGCCGTGCGTTTTCCTCCTGAATTCGGTTGCCGGGTTGCGCTATGGTCCGCGGCCGATGCCGTTCGAGGAGGTGCTGGGGCAAACCGCTGCGATGGCGACGCTGGCGCGTGCGCTGGAGCGCGGGAAAGTGCATCACGCCTACCGCTTCGAGGGCCCCGAGGGCGTGGGCAAAGAGCGCGCGGCGTTGGCTTTCGCACAGGCGTTGGTGTGCACGGCGGGCGTGCTCCTCGGTTGCGGAGTCTGTGACGCTTGCCGTCGCGCGGTGTCCAAGAGTGCTCGGCCACCCGAGGTCCCGCTTCATCCGGACGTCATTTTTGTGGGTCGGGCGCTTTATCCGCCCGAGCTCATCGGCGGAAAAAAGGAGGCGAGCGAGATTTCGGTGGAGCAGGTGCGCCGCGTGGTGCTGACGCGCGTCGTCTATCCGCCCCACGAGGCACGCCACCAGGTGATCATCCTTCGCGGGGCTGAGGAACTCAGCGCGAACGCGGCCAACGCGCTTTTGAAGACGCTCGAGGAGCCGCGCCCTCGAACCCATTTCGTGTTGCTGACCTCGCAGCCGGATGTCTTGCTCGATACCATTCGCTCGCGCACGATGCCGGTGCGCTTCGGCCCGTTGCCGGACGCTGTTTTGCGAACGATTTTGCTTGCGCGAGGCCTTCCAGAGGAAAGCTTGAGTGAACTCTGTGCATTGGCGGGTGGCAGCGCATCGGCGGCGTTGGAGCTTGCCGATCCGGAGCGTCGAGCGGCTCGCGAGAACTTCGTGCAAGGGGTGCTTGGGGCGATGCGAACGCCTGGGCTGGGTGCGGCGGTGGTCTTTGCAGAGGGCGTCGAGCGGGACCGCCCGTGGCTCATCGAGAGTCTCGGTGCGCTGGCGGCAATTTTCGTTGAGCGGGCGCGTTCCTTTGTGGCGCAAGGGTCTGCTGGCGCACGGGTGCAGGCCGAGCGCCATGCGTTGGTCGTGGACGCGATGGCCGCCATCGAGCGCAACGGCCAGGCTTCGCTCGTGATGAGTGGGCTCGTCGCTTCATTGAAAGCGGCTCGGCAGCTGCGCCCTGGAAGGCCGCCTGCCGTACCGGTGCCGCGCCGCTGACCCGTCGGTCATTCTTGGGTCGGGCCCCCGCACAACAGCGCGTGAAGCTCACGCGCGCGGGCAGCGATGCACGCGTACCCCTCCGTCATCACGAGCGCACCGATGACGGCCGAGCATGGGCTGCGTTCGGCAACGCTCGGCGCGCGACCGAGGTCAATTCCGCCGATGGCTACACTCGGTAGTCCCGCGGCGTGAACGAGCCGGGCTAGGTGGGCGAGGCCGTCCAGACCGAGGGTCGGCTCCGGGTTTTTTTTGCTCGACGTGTCGAACACGGGGCCGAGTGCGATGTAATCCGGGCGCTCGGCGAGGGCGCGCTCGAGGTCGGCTTCGCAGTGCACCGAGATCCCGACTTGCCCGCCACGTCCGCCGGCCAGGAATTCCCGTGCAAGGTCACCGGGAAGATCCTGCTGACCGAGGTGCACGCCGTCGCACCCCGCGAGGCGCGCGAGATCCGCGCGGTCGTTTGCAAACAGCGGTACGCCTCGCTGACGACACATCGGAACGAGCGCCCGCAGCAGCGCGAGCATTGCGCCACCGCCTCTTTGACTGGACTTGTCACGGAGCTGAAGGGCGGCCGGGCCGGCGCTCAGGACCGCTTCGGCGAACGGCAATGGGGAGAGCCCCGCGCTCTTCAGTGCCGTGACGTCGACGATGGCATACAGCCCGCGCATGAGCTAAGCCTCTCTATCATGAAGGGCGGGGTAGCGCTGCTTACGGCCATCGCTTTAATTGCGAGCGTTGCCGACGGTCACGAGCCCGCGCCGCTGGGGTCCCCGCTAGTGAGCGTCGCCGCCGCGAAGCCAGGGGCGCTCGTGCCCGCAGCCGTGCGCCCTCCGGCTGCAGCCGTGCGCCGTCCGGCTGTCGAAGCCCGGGGTCCGTCACGCCCTCTCGAGCCGCCGTCGGGTCTACCGCCCGTGGCCGTTTCGCTCCGCGTGGTCGCTCCGTCGGCGAAAGGTCAGTGGCTGCTGCGCATCGACAACGAGGGCAGCACGAATGCGCTCGTCTCGGCCGACGTGCGCTTCTTACGCCTTGAAATTCGCAAATGGGACGCGAAAAAAGGCGCCTACGCGAAGGCGGGCGAGGTTTGTGACGGTCCTTCGGCCTTCGGTTTAGAGGAGCGTGCGCCGTTCGGTCGTGAGCTCGTCCTCGAGCCAGGTCAGTCTTACGTCGAACCCTTCGACCCGCGCCTCATTTGCTTCGGAAAGCAGGCGGGGCTCCTCGAACCCGGCGTGATGGTGATGCCGTCGTATGGGTTCACGCCGCGCCCGCAGCTCGCGTGGAAAAAAACCAAAGCTCCCGAGCTCCCCCCCTTCGTAGCGGATACGGCCGAAGCTCCGCGTACGGCTTCGCCCTTGAAGCAACTCGTCGCCGAGAGCTTGGTGCTCGGAGACGCCACCGGGTCGGTCTTTCCTCCCTATGACGAGGTTCTTCCGGCGTTGCGCGTCGCTCCAAAAAGCGCCGAGGCTGCCAGTCGCGCGGTGCCCATGCTGAGGTCGCCAGCCTATCAAACGGGCAAGGATGGTCTCGCGGCTGCGATGGCGCTGACGACCGATCCGTTCGCCGATGCACGGGGCTGGCGGGATGTGGGCTTCGAGGTCCAGGCCCACAACGTGGGGCAGCGCCCTCTCTGGGCTGCCTTGCGCGCCCGGCAACTGTCCTTCATGGTGTACGGAAGTGCGGGCGAAGCCGTTTTTTGCCCGCGCGTTTCACAAGATCACGCGATTCCGCGCGACCTGTATGAGGCCCTCGCATTCGGACAGCATCGACACATTCCGGTCACGCTTGTCGAGCCTTGCAACCGCGAAACGTTTCAGCGCCCCGGCATCTACGCTGTCGTCCCGACGCTCCATGCCGATGACCCCGTTGCGGACATGGACATTCCAGTTCTCAAGGGGACGGTGACCACCCGCGATCCGGGTCCGGTGGGGGGAACCCATCAAATGGGTGATGATGCGACTCTCGTGCGCGTGCGCTTTGGGGCAGCACCATTTTACAGCACGCCGCCGAAGGCGATTCCGACTCTGGAGGCCCCGAAAATGCTCGAGGGGCTCGCAAAACCATCTGCTTCATGAATCGAAAGCTGAACACCATGCAGGCAAGCCTCCTCATTCTCCTCGTCCTTGCGGGTTGCGCGGGTTCGCAATCACCCGGCTCACGTTCGGCCTCGATACGCATGCAAGGGCCTAACTGCCGTATGGCTTGTCTGGCGCAAGTTCACCCGGGCGAGGTCCTCATCGATTGCACGCCGCCGCTCGACTTCGAGCCGAAGAGGCGTGACCCCGGGATGACCGCCTGCTTCTTCGGACCTGCCAAGTAGGCGGGCGCGGCTCCTGCTGTGTCAGGTGCCTCGCCAGACGGGTTTTCTTTTCTCGAGGAAAGCGCTCAGGCCTTCGCGGGCGTCGTCCGTCGCCAAGCAGGCGCCGAGTCGTTCACGCAAGTAGGGGAGGGCCTCCTCGAGTGCGAGGTCATCTTGCTCAGCGAGCGCTTGCAGGCCAAGTCGCACGGTAAGTGGGCTCTTTTCCGCAATGCGGGTGGTCAACTCGGCGATGGCCGCGTCGAGCTCATCGCTGGGGACCGCTCGATTCAAGAGGCCGACCGTCACGGCTTCAGCAGCGCTCAGTTTCTCCCCAAAGAGCATCATCTGTACGAGCCGCCGGCGCGACATGTGCCGGCCCAGGACCGCCATGATCATCATTGGGAAAAGACCCACATCGATCTCGGGCGTCCCCAACTTCGCGTCGAGAGAAGCGACGGCGAAGTGCGAAGCTGCAACGAGCCCGAGCCCGCCACCGAGCGCGGCTCCGTTGACGCGTGAAAGAATTGGCTTCGGCGATCGGTCCATCGCCAGCATCAAGTCGACGTAATCTCCCCGGTGCGGCAAGCGCTCGCCCTCCGCACCGCCCAGCAACTGGGAGAAGTCTCCACCTGCACAAAAGACATGGCCAGCTCCGGTCAGCACGACCGAGCGCACCGCATCATCGTCTGCCGCATCGGCGAGCACGTACAGAAGCTCATTCACCATGGCCGGCCCGATGGCGTTGCGCCGCGTTGGATTCGATAGCGTCACGAGGAGCGCGCCCTCGGCGTTCGGTGCCTTGAGCAGCAGGGTTTGATAGGCTCGAGCGCTCACCTCGGTGCGCCGAGTCCCAAGAGCGTCCGCGCTTCCTCGACCGACGCGGGTCTCCGACCGACGCCTCGAACGAGAGCCACCGCTTGTTCGACCATCGCGCCGTTGCTTTGAGCCATCGAACCGTCCGGCATGTAGAGGTGGTCCTCGAGGCCCGTTCGGACGTTGCCGCCAAGCACCGCGGCCGCCGCCACCATGCGCCAATGCCCGTGGCTGATGGCGATGCACTCCCACTCGGAGCCCGCCGGCATGATCTTCGTTTGAAGCTGCAGCGAATCGACCTCTGCGGGGATCCCCCCGAGTACTCCGACGATGAATGAAAACTGAAGGGGTGCCTTCAAAAGCCCCATGTCGATGAGCGGCCACGTCCCCTGGGTGTGGCCGGTGTCGAAACATTCGAGCTCCGGTTTCACGCCGGCCTCGTTCATCGCGACCAGTAATTTTATGATCTTTTCGTAGGTGTTCGTGAACACCATATCGAAGACGAACTCTTTGCGTTGTCGCGAGTACTTCGAATAGTTCATCGTCCCCATGTTGAGCGCGCCGATCTCGGGCTTGCACGCGCCGAGGTAGGCCACCTGCTGGCTCACGTCGTCCAGGATGGTGCCGGTCGAGTAGTTCAAAAGCACCGGGCAGCGCGCTCGAATCTCACGCTTGATGGCAGCGAACACACTTGGCTCGAACGTTGGCGCGCCCTCAGCGGTTCGGGCGTGAAGGTGAACGACTGAGGCGCCGGCGTCGTAGGCTCGCTTGGCTTCGTTGGCGATCTCGGATGGCGTGTATGGAATGCCAGTGTTTTGTTTACGATTCGCGAGGACCCCGGTGAGCGCGCAGGTGACGACGCACACGTCTGGGTCGCGGGGTGTGCTCTTCGGTTGGCCGGTGAACGATCGTGGCATGCTGTTCATTCCATCTTCTGCTGCGTTCAGAGCAGCCACCCGCACCATCTCACGGACTCGCTCGGGAGGGGCAAGTCAGGAAGTGAACTTACGTGGCCGTCAGCCGCATTCTGATGGGGAGCCGGCCGTCGGTTCGTCGCGCAAACGATGGCTGCGGTGCGTTTACGGAGGAAGTTGGTCCAGTTCCTGTTGCACCTGAAGCGCCCGTGGATCTTCAGAATCGAGTTCAAGGGCGCGGCGGAGCCCGTCTCGAGCCGCCCGCACGTCCCCTTTTTTCGCGTTCACAGTCGCGAGGTTGATGATGGCACTCACCAGTTTTGGGTCGAGCTCGAGCGCACGTTGGTACGCGGTCTTGGCGCGGTCGAGGTCCCCCGTCGCTTGCCAGCCGAATCCAAGATTGTTGTGCGCGGTCGCCCGCTCCGGGTCGATTCGCACGGCCGCTTCGAGCTCCGGCATCGCGCCGCTAAAATCTTCGGCTTGCAAGAGCGCGGTGCCAAGACTCGTGCGAATTGCGGCACTTTCGGGAGCGAGTGTGGCGGCGGCCCGGTAGCTCACGATGGCGTCTGCGAGCCTGCCGGCTTGCAACTCGGCGGTGGCGAGGTTCGCGCGGCGCTGGGGATCTTTCGGCTCGAGCTCGGCGGCGCGCGCGAGTGCCTTCACCGCGCCTTCTCGATCGCCGGAGACGAGCAGGACGATCCCGTGACTCGACAACGCTTCGGCGTCGTTGGGTGCGAGTTCGGCCGCGCGCGCGAGCGGCGCCTTAGCTTCGGACAAGCGCCCCAGAATGAGCAGAACGCGTCCGAGCTCCAATTGCGCGACCGCGGACTCCGGGTGCTGCGCCTGAAGGTCGCTCAGGCTCGCGAGCACTAGCGTAGCCGTCTCGTCGCCGGGCGCCGAGGCAACCCCTTCCGGGACGTTCTTGAGAGCCAATGTTGCACGAGCGATCCCGACCACCGCGCCGGGAGCTCCGGGCACGAGCTGGGCACCCGCGGCATAGGCGCGAAGTGCGGCTTCCCAGCGCTCTTCGGCGTAAGCGGTGTCGCCTTTTACGAGCCACATGTCGAGTGCCGTACCGTCGCCGTTTGCGAGCTTGCGGGTCGTGGTGGCCTGACCCTGCGGGGCTGGCACTGGCGCGGTTGGGCGCGGCCCTCGGGTCCCCGTTCCCATGACGTCCGTGGGGGTTTTCGCGAGGCGCTCGGGCGAGGGCGTCCCGCAGGAAGCTGCAAAAACCAGCCACAGCATGGACACGCTGCGAAGCGGAGCGAGCCCACCATACGCAC
The DNA here is from genome assembly GCA_947502375.1 of Polyangiaceae bacterium. GTDB lineage: Bacteria > Myxococcota_A > Polyangia > Polyangiales > Polyangiaceae > SYFR01. The sequence continues at coordinate 2,631 of CANMZR010000095.1, read as the reverse complement.
GTAAGCGCAGACACGTCACGGGCTCGGTCATCGTCTACACCGTATAGGCTTGTTCGGAGTGGGCGCTGCCGTCGTAACGAAGCAACACGGCTTTTTTGTCCACGATGGACGCCACGGCGCACGGTCGTTTCCAGCAACGAACGAGGGCCTCCAGTGCGGCCTGTGCGTAATCTTTTTGGAGCTCCAGGCCTTGGTGTTCGTGTTTCAGCAGCAGCTCACCACGGTTGCCGAAGTTCGCGTCGACCACGCGAATGATGGGGTTTCCTGCGTTCGTCAGCTGAAACAGAAGCTTCTCTTTCACCTCGCTGAACTTTCGCGAAGCGATCTCCCATTGCTCGGACTTGGCCGCGTAGCCAAAGGTGTAGAGCTTGTGCTCCTCGGCGAATTCGGGCGTCAAGAACTCGTCGATGAACGTGACGTCGTTGTAGAGCGACCGAACTTGAAAAATCTTGTCGCGCCCCCCTCCCAGCTTCATGTCCCAGTGCCGCCGCTCATCGTAATTCTTGCACTCGTCCCACTCACGACCGAACTGTCCGCGATTCCAGCGGTCCTCGATGTGGCGATACAGCTCGACTCCGAGTTTGTAGGGATTCAGCTGCCCGGGTGAGGTCGCAAGGACGCTCGCATTGCGGTCGGCGTAGTCCACAATTTCCGGCGTCGTCAGGACTTTTTCCGTCATCATTCGGGAGTGCCAGTAGCTGGCCCAACCCTCGTTCATGATCTTCGTCTGTTGCTGCGGTACGAAGTAAAAGGCCTCCGCGCGAACCACCGAAAGAACCTCCCGCTCCCAGCGCTCGAGCGGCGCGTGCTCGAGCAGGAACGCGAGGACATCGCGCAGCGGTTCGGCCGGAAAACCCTTCTTTTGTTCCCGCTCCGCCTCCATGCTCTTGCGCTTGGCCGCCAGGTAATCCTCGGGATTGATGAACTTGTCCATGTAGTCCTTGGCCGCGAGCCGCGGGACTTCGATGGGCTGTTCTTCCTCGTCGGGGTCGGGAAGCGTCGTTCGCCCACGGTACGGATGCCAGGGGTCGATCAAGTTTTCGAGCGACAGGCAGTGGTCGATGAAGCTCTCGACTTTATCGACACCGAGTCGCGCGCTATGGCGTGAGATGCGGGCCGCGTGGTTGGCGAAACGGTCGATCCACCGGCGACTTGGGCGGTACTCGGGCCCGCGCGGAGTGGGGTCGATTCGATTCCCGAGGGTGTCTTCGTCCGTCGTGCGAAAGCAGAAGTTGTTCTTGAAGAAATCAACATGGCCGTAGACGTGCGCCATCACGAGGCGCTGGTCGGTGAGCGAATTGCCTTCGAGGAGATACGCATAGGCGGGGTTGTTGTTGATCACCATCTCGTAGATGTGTGACAAGCCGTACTCCGAGCTCTTCGAGAGCCGCTCGTACTCCATGCCAAAGCGCCAATGTGGATAGCGGGTTGGAAAACCACCGAGCGCGGCGAGCTCGTTCATCTGGTCGTACGAGGCCATCTCGAAGGCCGTCGGAAAAAAGTCGAGTCCGTAGTCGCGCGCGACAGCCTCGATGCGGGTTTGCTCTATCCGGAGGTAATTCGGCAAGCGGGTTTTCCATGCGAACTCGCTCATGGTTCGCGCCTCATCGGCCCTTGCCCAAAAACGCCTTGATGCTCGGCACGATGGCGTCCTTGTTTGGGATGTCGCACGTGACGACCTTTTCTTCGCCGCCAAAGTGCTGGCGCAGGTCCTTGATGAATTGCCCCGAGCCGTAGGGGCTCTCGACCTGACCGTAGGCGAACATATTCGACCACGGGATGAGCGAGCTACGGAGAATGTCCACGCATGCGAGGGTGTCGTCGACCGACCAGTTGTCGCCGTCGGAAAAGTGAAACGGATAGATGTTCCACACGTCGGGTGGGTAGTCGTTTTCGATGAGGGTCTGGCACAGCTTGTAGGCGCTCGAGATGATCGTGCCGCCGGATTCGCGGGTCTTGAAGAAGGTGTCGCGGTCCACCTCGCGCGCCACTGAGTCGTGAATGATGAAGCGTGTTTCGAGCCCTTTGTATTGGCGGCGAAGCCAGGCATCGAGCCAGAAGGATTCGATGCGGACGATCTCCTTCTGCTCGTCTCCCATCGAGCCCGACACATCCATCATGTAAATGATCACCGCATTCGTGACGGGCGCGCTGGTGACGCTCCAGCTTCGGAAACGCTTGTCGACGGGTGTTGGCAGGATCACCGGGCGCTCCGAGTCAAAGGTGCCGCTGACAATCTGGCGCTTGAGCGCTTCGCGATACGTGCGTTTGAAGTGCCGCAACGATTCTGGACCGACCCTACGGACGCCCGTGTATTTGTGGGCTTTCTCACTCAGGCGACCTTCGCCTTTCGGCTGGATGGCGGGCAGCTCCAGTTCTTCGCCGAGCAAGTCCGCAAGCTCATCGACGGACACGTCGACTTCGAGGATATGCTCACCTTGACCTTGGCCGGCTTGGCCTCGGCCCTGCCCCTGGCCCTGGCCCTCTTGCCCTAGCGCGTCGCCGACGTTCCCGTCTCCCTGGGCGACGCCGCCAGATTCACGGTTGTTGAATTTGAAACGTGGGATGTCGATCTGCGGGACGGGTATCGAGACGACGTCTTTACCCTGCCGCCCGATAAGCTCACCCTGG